>JAOUEK010000016.1 GCA_029858755.1 Thermoleophilia bacterium | reverse complement strand
CTACGCCGAGGTCGAGGCTCGGTTCGCCGACGTGGACGTGCCGCTGCCGCCGTTTTGGGGCGGGTACCGGGTGGTGCCCGAGGCGATGGAGTTCTGGCAGGGGCAACCGAACCGCCTGCACGCCCGTGTGCGCTACGAGCGCGACCCGGACGGCTGGCGCCGCGCCCGGCTCAGCCCGTAGCCTGTGCTGCCAGCGCCGAACGCGTGTACCGGCCCGCCGCGTTCCAGAGCAGGTACCCCTTGGCGCCCATCAGCCGCACGGCCTCGATCTGCTGCCGCACCTCGCGCGGCGAGTAGTTCCAGTCCTGGATCCAGGGCACCAGCTGGGCCCCGGACTCCTTCACCGCCCGGCGGAAGTCGGCGAGCGTGCGGAAGACCGTCTCGCCAGGCTCGGCGCTCGGACTCTCGATGCCGAGCTCGCCCCCGCCGTAGAGCGCCGGGTACGCCATCGGCGAGACGATGTCGACGTGCTCCGCGATCAGCTTGGGGGACTGGCCCAGGCCCATGTCGCGCGTTGCGGAGAGCCCGAAGAGGGCGGTCGAGACACGGACGCCGAGCGGCTCCAGGCGCTTCGACGCATAGGCCGCGAAGTCCGTGATCAGCTGCCGGCGGTTCTGGCTCGTCCGGCCCGGGTAGACGGCCCGCGCCGTGTCACCGTCCGAGGGGAAGCGCACGTAGTCGAGCATGATCTCGTCGAACCCGGCCCGCGCCGCCGCCTCCGCCACCGAGACGGCGTAGTTCCAGACCCGCCGGTCGTACGGGTTGACCCAGGCGAGCCCGCCGCTCGTCTGCCATGCGCCGCCCTCCGGCGTGCGGATGGCCAGGTCGGGCCGTGCACGGGCCAGCACGGGGTCCTGGAAGACCACCAGGCGGCCGATCAGGTAGACGTTCGCATCGTGCGCGAGCCGTGCCACCTGCCGTGGCTTGAAGTACGGCCGCGACGCCCCGATGCGCTGGGCGAGCGGCACCGACGAGGGGACGAAGTTGACGATCCCGCCCTCGTCCTTGATGTCCAGCTCGATCGTGTTCAGCCCGTACTTCGTGTAGCCCACGTACTCCTTCAGCTTCCCCGGCAGCGACGCGAGGGCCCCGGTGACGTGGACGCCGCGGATCTCGACCGGCAACGGGCGCGGCTGCGGCCCGGCGGGAGCGGAGGCGGCCGCTGCGACCGGCTCCGCGGCCGCCTTCGGAGCGGCGGTGTTCGGCCCGCTGCCCTTGCCCGCGAGCGTCATGCCCGCTGCGAGCGCGATCACCGCGGCGAGCGCGACGCCGAACGTCGCGGCTCTCCGGAGTCGCTTGCGTCGGCGGATGCCTGCCCGACGAGCACGGAAGCGCTCGTTCGGGTCCATCGATGGATACAGCATGGACACCGGGTCGGGACCTTACCGCATGCAGGGTCTTCCGCCACGTCCCGCCCCGACTACGATGGACGTCGTGGTGCTCTCGGACGGAGCGATCCGCCGGCTGCTCGAGGCCGGCCGCATCGGCATCGACCCGTTCGACGAGTCGCTGATGCAGCCGTCGAGCCTCGATGTGCGCGTCGATCGGCTGTTCCGCGTCTTCCGCAACAGCCGCTACCCGTTCATCGACGTGAAGGAGGCGCAGGACGACCTCACCGAGCTCGTCGAGGTGTCGGGTGACGAGGCGTTCATCCTCCATCCCGGCGAGTTCGTGCTCGGCTCCACGTTGGAGCGCGTGACGCTCCCCGACGACCTCGTCGCGCGCCTCGAGGGGAAGAGCTCGCTGGGGCGGCTGGGGCTGCTGATCCACTCCACCGCCGGCTTCATCGACCCGGGCTGGGACGGCCACGTGACCCTGGAGCTGTCGAACGTCGCGAACCTCCCGATCACGATCTACCCGGGCATGAAGATCGGCCAGCTGTCGTTCGTGCAGCTCTCCGAGCCGGCCGAGCGGCCGTACGGCAGCGGCGGGCTCGGCTCGAAGTACCAGGGCCAGCGCGGGCCCACGCCGAGCCGCTACTGGAAGAACTTCAGCGACACCGACACGCAGTAGGTCGTCTAGCTTTTGTCGTGCTATCCTTGATCTCGCAACAGTGTCCGCACGACGAGAGGAGACGAGCACCCCATGACCACGAGCCCCGAACCGTCGGGCCCGCACGCCAGCGCGTGGCGGCAGGCCGACGCAACCGGCGCAGAGCCGGCAGAGCGTGGCGGGCTGCGTGTCCTCGCCGTCAGCGGCAGCCTGCGGCGCGGCTCGACCAACACCGCCCTCCTGCGCGCCGCCGCGGAGCTGGCGCCGCCCGGCACGACCGTCGAGCTGCTCGACGGCCTGGGCGAGCTCCCGCACTTCGACGCCGACCTCGAGGCCCTCGACGCGCCGCCGCCGACGGTGGCCGCGCTCCGACGGCGCGTCGAGGAAGCGGACGCCCTCCTCCTCGCCACGCCGGAGTACAACGGCTCGATCCCCGGAGCGCTCAAGAACGCCGTCGACTGGCTGTCGCGGCCGCGCGGGGCAGCCGCCCTGGCGGGCAAGCCCGTCGCCGTGGTCGGCGCCTCCCCGGGGCAGTACGGGGCGATGTGGGCACAGGGTGACCTGCGGCGCGTGCTCGGCGTGGCGGGCGCCCGGGTGATCGGCGACGAGCTCCCCGTGGCGCGGGTCTCTGCACTCCTCGACGAGGACGGCGCGTTGGTGGACGAGGCGGCGCGCGGCCGGATCGCGGCGCAGCTCCGTCTGCTCGTGGACGGGGCGACGGCGCTCGACGTCGCAGCCTGACCCCACCGCAGGAACGGCGAGGGCCGCCCGTGGGCGGCCCTCATCCTGGTGACCAGCGGTGGATTGGTAGAGGCGCTTCCGGCACGACCCGGCTCGGGTCGCGCGGCGCGGAATGCGAGCCCCCCACGCTGGCTAGGCGATTCCCGGTGGTCCCGGGGGCACGCCTCTACCCGCTGGTACCTCCGCTGCCGGTACTGCAGGAATCTGTCACGTCCCGACCACCTCCTTTCCGCGGTGCCCGGACTCTAGCGCCGGAGGCGGCCGGCGGGAAGGGTCACGGAGTGGTGGGCGCAGGCGGAGAGAGCACCGTCGACACCTGGAGGCCGCTGCCGACCGGCACCGTGACCGTGACGAGCGTCGTGTCCGCCTCTCGCGCCGCCACCCAGCCGTCGAGCTCGTCCCGGTGCGAGACGACGTTGTCGGCGACGATCACCCCGCCCGGGTCGACCTTCGTGCGCGCGAGCGCGAAGAGCGCCTCGTAGTCGTGCTTCCACGCGTCGAGGAAGACGACGTCGAAGGCGTCGTCGAGGCGCGGCAGCGTCTCCAGCGCATCGCCCTCGACGAGGTCGGCATGGGCCTCGAGCCCGGCCTCGGCGATCGTGCGCCGCCAGTCCTCGCACTTCGCCGCATCCGCCTCCAGCGACACGACGTGGCCGCCCAGGATGCGGGCGGCGGAGGCGAGCCACAGTGTCGAGTACCCGCGCGAGGCGCCGATCTCGAGCACCTCGCACCCCGGGTTGGCGGCGACGAGAGCGAACAGCAGCCGCCCCGCCTCCGGGCCCACGGGCAGTGTCCGACGCTCCGGCGGCAGGCCGGCCTCGCGCTCCGCCTCCGCCTCGGCCTCGAGCCGGGCCAGCACCGCCTGCACGCGCTCGTCGAGCACGCCGGCACGGTAGCCGTGATCAGCCCGGCAGGTCGACCACGACGACGCCGTCGTCGCGCACCCGCGCCGCATACGTGTCGACGGGGATGTAGGCCGGCAGCGTGAGCGCCCGCCCGGTGCGCACGTCGAACCGGGCACCGTGGCGCGGACAGATCACCTGGCACGTCTCCGGCTCCCAGTCGCCCTCGCAGAGCTTGCCGTCGTCGTGCGTGCAGCGGTCCTCGATCGCGAAGACCTCACCGTCGCAGTTGTAGACGCCGATCCCCTCGGGCCCGGCGTCGATCACCCGGGACGAGCCGGGCGGCAGCTCCGAGAGCGGGCAGACCTCGATCTCCACGATGCCCTACCGCCGGTCGCTCACGAGAGGGAGATCTCGCCCGTCGCCGTGCCCCACTCCCCCGGCAACGGCGTCCCCTTGGCCCGATGGAGCGCCACCTTGAGCACGCCCAGGCCGAGCAGCGCGCACTTCAGCCGCACGGGGGTCAGCGGGATGCCGATCTCCTCGAGCAGCTCCTCCTTCGGCATCACCGCGACCTCGCCCGCCGGGCGCCCCTTGACGAGGTCGGTGAGCATCGACGTCGCCGCCTGGCTGATCGCGCAGCCGCGGCCCTCGAAGCCGACCGCCTCGATCACGTCGCCCTCGCCGAAGCGGACGGTGACCGTGACCTCGTCGCCGCACAGCGGGTTCTGCCCCTCGGCGGTGGCGTCGCTCGGGTCGAGCAGGCCGAAGTTCCGCGGCGACTTGTAGTGGTCGAGGATCACCTCCCGGTACAGCTGCTCGAACTCGCTCACGTGATCTCCCGCACAGGCCGCGGATCCGCGGAAGCAGTCCCGTGGTCGCGACGATCCCTGAAGCGGCCGCCGTCGCGGCCGGTGCCGGCGATCCACGCACGAGGGCTTGCCGCAGGGCGTCTCGCTCGTTCCCCCGCACGAGGCCTCGCCACGGGACGCCTCACGCGAGCACCTTCCGCGCCTTGTGCAGTCCCTCCACGAGGCGGTCGATCTCCTCGCGCACCGTGTACAGGTAGAAGCTCGCCCGGTTGGTGGCGGTGACGCCGAGACGCCGCATCAGCGGCTGGCAGCAGTGGTGCCCGGCGCGGATGGCGACGCCATCGAAGTCGAGGATCTGGGCCACGTCGTGCGGGTGGACGCCGTCGACGTTGAAGGACACGATCCCGGCCCGGCGGTCGGCGGGCGGCCCGTACGCCGTCACCCACGGCAGCTCGGCGAGCCGGCCGAGCGCATACGCCGTGAGCTCGTGCTCGTGCCGCTCGATCGCGTCGAAGCCGACGCCGTGCAGGTAGTCGACGGCGGCCGCGAACCCCACCGCCTCCGCCATCGGCGCCGTGCCCGCCTCGAACTTGTGCGGCAGCTCGCCCCACGTCGTGCGCTCGTCGCCCACGGCGCGGATCATGTGGCCGCCGAGCAGGAAGGGCTCCATCCGCTCGAGCAGCTCGGCCCTCCCCCAGAGCGCCCCCACGCCGCTCGGCCCGCACATCTTGTGCGCCGAGATCGCCACGAAGTCCGCCCCGAGCGCCTGCACGTCGACGCGGCGGTGAGGCGCCGCCTGCGCCGCGTCGGCGACCATGATCGCGCCGCGCTCGTGCGCCCACGCCGCAAGGCGCTCGACGGGGTTGATCGTGCCGAGGGAGTTCGAGACGACGCCGGCAGCGACGACCTTGACGGTGCCGCCGGCGGCGACCGCGTCGAGCGCGTTCAGCTGCAGCTCGCCCTCGTCGTCGACCGGCAGGAGACGGAACCCGGCGCCGGTGCGACCCGCGATGTACTGCCAGGGGACGAAGTTCGAGTGGTGCTCCAGCTCGGTGGCGACCACGAGGTCGCCCGGGCCGAGATTCGACAGCCCCCACGCGTACGCCACCAGGTTGATGCCCTCGGTGGCGTTGCGGACGAAGATCACCTCGCGCGCGGACGGGGCGTTGAGCAGGCCCCGCACGGTCTCGCGCGATCCCTCGAGCGCCTCGGTCGCCATCTCGGCCAGCTGGTACACGCCGCGGTGCACGTTCGCGTACGACGTCTCGTAGAAGGTCGACATGGCGTCGATCACGGCCCGTGGCTTCTGCGCGCTCGCGGCGGAGTCGAGGAAGGCGAGCGGCTTGCCGTGGAAGCGCTGTTCGAAGATGGGGAAGTCGGCCCGCAGGCGAGGCGCGTCGAGGGTTTGCACGGCCGTCGTCGTCATATCGCCATGGTACCGGGGTCGCTCCCCGCTCCCGTGCGCCGGAAGGGGACGAACCGGTCGTCGGTGAACCGCAGGAAGCCGATCGCGAGCCCCGAGCCGATGCCGATCATCAGCGTGGTCGCCGCCGACGGCACTGCCAGCTCGTAGAACGAGCGCACGCCGGGCAGCGCGAGCACCGCCGCGTACGTCGCGAGCAGGACGGCGCAGAGGATGCCGACCCACGCGGCGCGGCGCGGGCCCGTGGCCTCGAGCGCGAGCACCAGATAGAGGCCGACGACGATCACCGTGGACGTCGCGGCCGTGCGCGCCTGCAACAGCCCGCTGTCGAAGACGTTGAGCGTGACGAGGTACGAGACGACCACGCCCAGCCCGGCGGCGACGCCGGCGGGCACCGCGAAGCGCGCGACCTCGCGCAGGAACCCCGTCGTCCGCCAGGCCCCCTCGCTCGGCGCGAGCGCGAGGAAGAACGCGGGGATGCCGACGGTCAGCGCGCCGATCACGGTCAGGTGGCGCGGCAGCAGCGGGTACTCGGTCGGCGTCAGCCCGATGGCGAGGATCAGGAACGCGGCGAACACTGACTTGGTGACGAACAGCTTCGTCACCCGCTGGATGTTGCGCAGGATGCGCCTGCCCTCGGCGACCATCCCCGGCACGGAGGCGAAGTCGCCGGTGACGAGCACGACGTCCGACACCGCGCGCGCCATCTCGGTGCCGGTGCCCTGGGCGAGCGCCAGCCGCGCCGCCTTCAAGGCCGGGACGTCGTTGACGCCGTCGCCGACCATCGCCACGTAGTGGCCGCGTCGTCGGAGAGCCTCGACCACCCGGCGCTTGTCCTCCGGCGACACGCGCCCGATCACCGACGTCTGGGCGACGAGGGTCGCGAGCGCCGTTTCCTCCGCCGGGAGCTCGCGTCCGTCGTAGGGCGACGCGCCCCCGGCGATCCCCGCGTCGGCGGCGATCGCGCCCACCGTCGCCGGGTCGTCGCCCGAGAGCACCATCAGCGACACGCCCTCCCGGGCGAGGAACGCCACCGTCTCCCGGGCGTCGGGTCGGAGCTGCTCTGCGAGCACCACGAGACCGAGGAGCTCGAGGGGTGGCGGCCCCGTGTCGGGGTCGTCCGGGAACGGGCCGGCAGCCGTCCCGAACGCGAGCACGCGGCGGCCACCCGCCTGCTCCGCCCGGGCGGCGCCCGCGTGCCCGGCGAGCGGGAAGAGCTCGGGCGAGCCGAGCACGTAGCGGTCGGCGCCGAGCTTCAGGCCGCTCCACCGGCGCCGCGAGGCGAAGGGCACCGTCTCCTCGGCCGGCAGCGCCCGTGCGGGGCAGCTCGCCGCGATCGCCTCCAGCGTCCCGTTGTGCGTGGGCGAGGACGCGGCGAACGTGCCCAGCGCGTCGGTCAGCCGCTCGCTCCCGACGCCGTTCACGGGGACGACCGACACGAGCCGGAGGCCCGCCTCGGTCAACGTCCCCGTCTTGTCGAAGCAGAGCGTGTCCACCGAGGCCAGCGACTCGATCGCGTTCAGCTGCTGGGCGAGCGCGCCGCGGCGCGCGAGCCGGACGGCGGCAGCCGCGAACGTCACCGAGACGAGCAGCACCAGCCCCTCCGGGATCAACGTGACCATGCCGGCGACCGCCGTGTCCACCGCCTGCCTGGTGGCGATGTCTTGCTTCTCCAGCGCGACGACGAGCATCAGCGCGAGCGGGATCATCACCCCCACCAGCACGTAGAGCAGCCGGTTGACGGCCTCCTCCAGCGGCGACCGCGGATGACGGAACTCGCGGGCCGTGCCGGCGACGCGCCCCGCATAGCTGTCAGGCCCCACTGCCGTCGCCTCGTAGGCCGCGACCCCCTCGACGACGAAGGATCCCGAGCGCACCTCGTCACCCGTGCCGTGCGGCACGGGGCGGGACTCACCGGTGAGCACCGACTCGTCGAGCAGCAGCCCGGTGCCGTCCACGACGAGCCCGTCGGCGACCACCTGGTCCCCTGGCGCGACGCGGACGAGGTCGCCGACGACGACGTCGGGGACGCCGACCGAGCGCTCGACGCCGCCGCGCACGACCGTGGCGTGCGGGGCGACGAGCGCGGCCAGTGCGTCGAGCTTGCGCTTGGCGCGGAGCTCCTGCCAGATGCCGATGCCCGCGTTGCTGACGACGATCCCGAGGAAGAGCGCGTCGCGCCAGTCGGAGAACGCGAGCGTGAGCAGGCCGAGCGAGAGCAGGATCACGTTGAACGGCGTGACGACGTTGGCGCGGACGATGCTCGCCGTCGAGCGGCTCGTCTCCGGCTCGGGCAGCGGACCGCGGGCCTCGAGCCGCTCCCGGGCCTCCTCCTCCGTCAAGCCGGAGAGGACCTGGCCGGTCATCGGTCAGGACGTGGGGTACTGGACGCGGCCGTTGCGGCCGGCCAGGGCGGCGATCTCGCGCTGCCGCTCGACCGCGGCGGCCGCCGCCTCCAGGATCTCGCAGACCCTCACCAGGCGCGTCCGCTCCGACGTGGCCTGAAGCAGCTGCTGCTTGAGGCCGGCGGCCAGCTCGAACCGCCCGGCGAGGGAGAACGACAGCTGCGGGTCGTCGGCGTCCGGAGGCTCGACGTCGGCGCCCGTCACCTCGAGCAGCCGCCGGAAGAGCGCGAGCGCGCGCTCGATCTCCTCGGGGGGCGCCGGGTCGTCGGAGTCGACGAGCTCGTCGACGGTGCCGGTGTGGAAGCTCCGGCCGTCCGTCAGCTCGAGCAGGCGAAACCGCCCGCGCCCCTCGACCACGACGTTGAGCCGGCCGTCGGGGAACCTGTCGACGACCTCGACGACCGCCGCCTTCGTGCCGATCTCGCGCAGCCCGTCGTCGTCGGCGAGCACGAGGCCGAACTCGCGCTCCTCGTCGAGGCACTCGCCGACCAGCTCGCGGTACCGGGGCTCGAAGATGTGGAGCGGCACGAGCTCGGACGGCAGGAGCACGATGCCGAGGGGGAAGAGGCCGATCTCCTCCATCGCGAACAGCCTACGTCACCGTCGCCCCCGGACGCGAAGAGGCCCCGGGCATCCGCTGATGCCCGGGGCCCTCGACCTCAGTGGGTCATTGCAGGCCTGCCGTGTGTACCTCTCGTGCCCGGTGGGCCGCCACGGCGGTGAATGACGACGAAGACCAGAGCTGTCGCCATCCCCGCCCCGAGCGCGACGAGCGCACCGATCACGAGCGGATCACTCCACTCGATCCCGGTCGTCGCCGTCGGTGTGGCGGTAGCGGGCTCGGCCGCCGAGCCGGGAGTGACCCGGTCCGCCCGGTCGTCGGGCCGGACGGGTGCTGGCTCTCCCATGCCGGGGGTGAAGCGATCGGCGCGGTCATCGGGCCTCGTGGCCGCGATCACGTTGCCGTGCGCATCCAGCCCCGCCTCGATCCGCGTCACGATCGTGTCGGCCGTCCCGTAGGCCTCGAACTGCACTCCCCCAGCCTGCGCGACGCCACCGACCCCGATCGGGCCGGCGCGGTCGTCGGGCCGCTCGGCGGCGAGCCCGGCGGGCACGAGCATGGCCACCGACAGCACCGCAAGCCCAGAGACGAGCGTGCGGACTGTCACAGTGATCACTTCCTCGATCCGGCCACTCCCTGCGGCCGGGAGCAGGAGATCCCCTGCTCGTGTCGCCACCATCACGCTCGCACCCGCCGCCCGGGCGGGCATCGGTGGAAAGCACCGATTCGGTTGCCGCACTCCACCGATTCGCCGAAGCGCTCGGTCGGCCGGCGCGAAGCGCGCGCTGCGGCTAGAGGACGAGGATGGCGATGGCCAGCAGCAGGCCGGCAATGGCGATCAGGCGCATGCCCCCATCGTGGCCGCACATCGTGCGCCTGGGAAGTGCACCGGGTAAGCAATCCGTAAGCATCCCGGTCGCGGCGGGCGACACCGGTGAGGCCGGCGGTCTCCGCGAATGACCCGCCGAGCTGATGTTGGTCGTCTACCTGTCCTTCTCCCAACGCAAGCGGATCGGCACGAAGAACTGGCGCAGGCTCCACTGGCTGGCGTACGGCGTGTTCGCGGCGATGACGGTGCACGGGGTGATGTCGGGCACCGACACGACCCGGCCGTGTGTCGTCGGCCTCTACGCTGCGGCCGTCGGCTCCGTCACCGGAGCCGTGGCGTTCCGTGCGCTCGCACCGCACCCCGGCGGGCGCCACGCAGCGCAGGGGAGCCCGTAGCGTCGGCCTGAGCACGCAGGCCGAGGCGTGCGCTACGCCTGCGGGATCCGCGCTTCCAGCGCGTCGCCGAGCGCGACGCGCACGGGCTCGAGCTCGACGCGGTCGAGCACGTCCTGGAAGAACCCGCGCACGATCAGCCGCTCCGCCTCGGAGCGCGACAGGCCCCGGGCCATCAGGTAGAAGAGCTGCTCGCGGTCGACGCGCCCGAGCGTCGCGCCGTGGGTGCAGCGGACGTCGTTGGCGAGGATCTCCAGTCCGGGGATCGAGTTCGCGCTCGCCTCGCTGGAGAGCAGGAGGTTGCGGTTCTCCTGATAGGCGTTGGTCTTCTGGGCCCCCTCCTCCACGCGGATCATCCCCCGCCAGACGGCCGAGGCGCGGTCGCGGAGCGCGCCCTTGAAGGCGAAGTCGCTCGTGGTCGACGGCGCCAGGTGCAGCTGGTACGTGTCGTAGTCGAGGTGCTGGGAGCCGTCCGCGAAGTAGGCCCCGGTCACCCTGGAGGTCGCGCCGGGACCGGCCAGGTCGTTCTGGATGCGCACCTTGCCGTTCGCAGAGCCGAAGCCGCCGGCGACCCAGTCCAGCTCGGCGTCGCGCTCCACGCGCGCGTGGCAGGAGCCGAACAGCCACGTCTGCCGGGAGAGGCTCTGGAGGTTCACGTACTCCACCTTCGCGCCGTCGCGCACGACGATCTCGACCGCCGCGTTCGCGTAGCCCGAGAGCTCGGCGGAAACCGAGGAGAGCTCCTCCACGAGCGTGAAGCGGCTCCCCGGCTCCGCGACGACGAGCACGCGCCAGAGGAGCGCGCCGCCCTCGACGCCGCCGGCGACCCGAAGGAAGAGCGGCTGCTCCAGCTCCACGCCCGCCGGGACGTGCACGAGCAGCCCGTGCCGCCACAGCGCCGCGTTGTGGGCGGTGAACTTGTCGTCGGCGCCGACGAGCGAGCCGAGCAGCGGGTGGTCGTCGGTGAGGGGCTCGAAGCGGACGCCGTCGGGCGCCCGCCCGACCTCGATCCCCTCCTCCGTCAGCGTCGCGTAGCCGGCGGTCTCGAGGTCGAGCATGGACGGGGACGGCCCCTGCGGGAGGGCTGTCTCCCCCTGCCCCGACCAGCCGTCCGGGTCGAAGCCGGTGAGGTCGGTGAAGCGCCAGTGCTCGTCGCGCCGGGTCGGCAGCGGGAGGCCGCGGTAGCGCTCGAGCAGCGCGTCCCTGGTCACGCGGCGTACCTCCGGTGGAGCATGAGCACGTTCCCGTCGGGGTCCGTGAAGTGCGCCATGTGGCAGACGCCGGTGTCGAAGGTGTCGCCGTGGAACGCGACGCCCCGCTCCTCGAGCTCACGACGCGCCGCGTCCACGTCGGGGACACGTAGCGCGAGCGGGGCCGTGTGCGGGCCGCGGAACTCCTGCCCGATGTTCGTGGGGTCGAGGAGGTAGAGGAAGGCGTTCTCGCCGAGCCGGAACTCGGGCCAGGCGCCGTGCCCGGTCTGCTCGAGCCCGAGCACATCCCGGTAGAAGGCCGTCGAGCGCTCGAGGTCGGTGACGGGCACCGAGACGAAGTCCGTCCGCTCGACGATCACCGAGCCCGCCCCGTCGCGCCTGCGTCCCTCGCCTCGTGCCGGCCGGGCACGCGGCTGCTAGCCAACGGAGCCTTCCATCTGCAGCTGGATCAGCCGGTTCATCTCCACCGCGTACTCGAGCGGCAGCTCCTTCGTGATCGGCTCCACGAAGCCGGAGACGATCATCGCCGAGGCCTCGGCCTCCGAGAGCCCGCGGCTCATCAGGTAGAAGAGCTGCTCCTCGCCGATCTTGGACACGGTCGCCTCGTGGCCGAGGTCGACGTCGTTCTCCTTCACGTCGATGTACGGATAGGTGTCGGAGCGCGACTCCTCGTCGAGGATCAGCGCGTCGCAGACGACCTTCGACTTCGAGCCGGCCGCGCCCTTCGCCACCTCGAGCAGGCCGCGGTAGCCGGCGCGCCCGCCGTCCTTGGAGATCGACTTGGAGGTGATCACCGACGTCGTCTTCTCGGCGACGTGCACGACCTTGCCGCCGGCGTCCTGGTGCTGGCCCTTGCCCGCGAACGCGATCGAGAGCACCTCGCCGTGCGCCCGTGGCCCCATCAGCCAGATCGCCGGGTACTTCATCGTCAGCTTCGAGCCGAGGTTCCCGTCCACCCACTCCATGGTCGCGTCCTCGTAGGCGACGGCCCGCTTGGTGACCAGGTTGTAGACGTTGTTCGACCAGTTCTGGATCGTCGTGTAGCGGCAGCGGCCACGCGGCTTGACGATGATCTCGACGACCGCGGAGTGCAGGGAGTCGGAGGAGTAGATCGGCGCCGTGCAGCCTTCGACGTAGTGGACGTAGGCGTCCTCGTCGACGATGATCAGCGTCCGCTCGAACTGGCCCATGTTCTCGGCGTTGATGCGGAAGTAGGCCTGCAGGGGCATCTCGATGTGCACGCCCGGTGGCACGTAGATGAACGAGCCGCCCGACCAGACAGCCGAGTTCAGCGCCGCGAACTTGTTGTCGTTCTGGGGGATGATCGTGCCCATGTACTGCTTGACGATGTCCTCGTGCTCGCGCAGGCCCGAGTCCATGTCCAGGAAGATCACGCCCTTGCGCTCCAGGTCCTCCTGGAGCTTGTGGTAGACGACCTCGGACTCGTACTGCGCGCCGACGCCGGCCAGGTACTTCTTCTCCGCCTCCGGGATGCCGAGCTTGTCCCAGGTGTCGAGGATCTCGGCGGGCAGGTCTTCCCAGCGGTCTGCCTGCTTCTCGGTGGGGCGGATGTAGTAGTAGATGTTGTCGAAGTCGATGTCGGC
>JAOUEK010000015.1 GCA_029858755.1 Thermoleophilia bacterium | reverse complement strand
TTCGTGTCGACGGCGAACGCAGGTAGCGAGGACTGGGCGATCCTCGCCGCCCTCGGGGTGGGGCAGATGGGGCTCTCACTCGCCCTGTTCACGGTCGGCGCACGGTTGATCGCGCCCGCCGAGGTTGCGTTGATCGCCCTCCTGGAGGTCGTGCTCAGCCCGCTGTGGGTCTGGCTCGCCTACGGCGAGCGCCCGGCCGTGGCGACGCTGCTCGGCGGCTGCGTCGTCCTCGCCGCTGTCGTCGTCCAGGCGACGGCTCCGACCACACCGCACTGGCGCGGGGAACCGGCCGGCCCGTTCGACCCGATCGACCCGATCGATCTCGAGAGCGCCGCCGTCGCCGTGGAGGGGACGGCGCCAGGCTAGGCTCTGTGTCTACTTGACATAACGCGCGTTATCGTGCGCACTCGGGAAGACCGACGGGCAATGAACCTCGTGAGACGTGCTCTCCTGGCACCGGCGGCCCTGCGACGGTTTCGGCAATCTACGGATGAGCAGGCCAGTGAAGGAAGATCCTCATGAGTGAACGGCTGTATACGTCCGCCGACGCCACACTCGTACGGGAGACTCTCGCTGCCTGCTGCGGCGATGAGGTGTTCTCGCCGCACAACTGGCTGGTGCAGCACGACAGGCATACGTCTGTGTCTGCCGCCCTGGCCGCTCTGGCCGCTCTGGATCGCCTCGTTGCCGAGAACGCAGAGTTGCGCGAGGCGCTCTCGAAGCAGAGCCGTCCCGACCTGAGTCGCGTTCCTCCTCGTACCTGAGGTCGCGGCGGAACCGTCGCGCGCTTACGCCGCCGGACAAGCCGGCCGCGGCGCCAGGCTGTGCGACGGCCCGGTCGGTGCCCTCGGGCAACCCGATAGCCGCGCCCGTGTCTGTCTGCCGGTGATCTTGGTTCCCCCCTGGACAAGTGCACGCCCGCGCGAGATGATCGACGGGCGTATCGATCCGCACGAGCTCGCGTGACGTCTGTCGACATCGACACCATTCTCGGCCTGGACGAGCTGCGACAGCTGCTCGAGGCCTCCGAGCACACGGGTGTGCTGCGCTCCGCGGACCTCGCGGACGTCGAGGAGCTGCACGAGCTGTCGCCGCTCGAGCACGACGCGCTCCTGCGCGAGCTCGAGAAGCGTGGCATCGAGCTCGTCGACGCGCGGCAGGCCGAGCCTGCGTCACCCCCACCGCCGGTCGTCGAGTCGACCACTGATGCGCTGCAGCTCTTCCTTCGCGAGGCGGGTCGCCACCACCTCCTCACGGCTGCGCAGGAGGTCGAGCTGGCGAAGCGGATCGAGCGAGGCGACGACGACGCGAAGCAGACGATGATCCAGTCCAACCTGCGGCTCGTCGTCTCGATTGCGAAGAACTACCGCAACCAGGGCCTACCGTTCCTCGATCTGATCCAGGAGGGCACGCTGGGCCTGATCCGGGCTGTCGAGAAGTTCGACTGGCGCCGCGGCTTCAAGTTCTCCACCTATGCCACGTGGTGGATCCGCCAGGCGGTCGCCCGCGCGCTCGCCGACAAGGCGCGCACGATCCGCATGCCCGTACACATCGTCGAGCGGATGCAGAAGATCAACCGCGCCGAGCGCTCGCTGTGGACGACGCTCGGGCGGGAGCCGCGGATCGAGGAGATCGCCGACGAGGCCAACATCACCGTGCAGCAGGTGCTCGAGGTGCGGGCGGCCGCCCGTACGTCGGCAAGCCTGGATGCTCCTGTCGGAGAGGCCGAAGACGCCGTGCTCGGCGACTTCGTGGCGGGAGACGAGCCGCTGCCCGAGGAGACCGTCGAGCTCAACCTGCGCAGCCAGGCGCTGCGCCTGGCGCTGTGCGAGCTCCCCACACGCGAGCGCGACGTGCTCGTCATGCGCTACGGCCTCGACGGCGGCGAGCCGCGCACGCTGGAGGAGATCGGGCGCACGCTGGGCCTCACCCGCGAGCGCGTGCGGCAGATCGAGCTGGAGTCGCTGCGACGGCTCGCCGGGCTGCGACAGGTGCAGGCGATCGCCGCCGTCGGCCCGTAGGGTCCGGGCCTCCCCCACGTCCTGTCGGCTCAGCTGCGCAGGTAGAGCTCGAGGCCGGGGGCGATGTGCCGCAGCTCGCGCAGGGCGCGCGTCTCGAGCTGACGCACGCGCTCGCGCGTGATGCCGAGCACCGTCCCGACCTCCTCCAGCGTCCGCGGCGGCTCGCTGTCGAGGCCGAACCGGAGCACGAGCACGCGCTGCAACCGCGGCTTCAGCTTCGCGATCGCGCCGGCCAGCTCCTCCGAGCGCAGTTGGTCGTGGGTCTCCGCTTCCGGCTCGAGCGCGAACGGGTCCTCGATCAGGTCGCCCATCAGCGACTCGCCGTCGCCGACCGGGGTGTCCAGGCTGACCTGGTCCTGCACCAGCTCGAGCAGCATCTGCACGCGCTCCTCGGGGAAGCCGCTCTCGACCGCGACCTCGGCCAGGGACGGGTCGCGGTTGAGCTTGTGGCCGAGCACGCGGCGCGCCCGTTGCACCTTGCGCACCTGGTCGGCCACATGGACGGGCAGGCGGATCGTGCGGCTCTGCTCGGCCAGCGCGCGTTGCACCGACTGCTTGATCCACCAGGTGGCGTACGTTGACAGCTTGTAGCCGAGCTTCCAGTCGAACTTCTCGACGGCGCGGATCAGCCCGAGGTTGCCCTCCTGGATCAGGTCGAGCAGCGGCACGTTGGCGCGCGTGTAGTTCCGCGTGATCGACATCACGAGCCGCAGGTTGCACTCGATCAGCCGGCGCTTCGCCGCCTCGTCCCCCGCGTCCTTGCGGCGGGCGAGCTCCCGCTCCTCGGCGGCGGTGAGCAGGCGTCCGTCGCCGATCTGGCGCACGTACAGCTTCAGCGGGTCGCCGGTGACGTCGTCGGCGGGCTCGTCAGCGGACGACGGGACCTCCTCGAACAGGTGCTCGGCGGCGTCCATCTCTTGCCACCTATCGGCGCCCTTCCTCCCCCGCTTGAGTGATCGACTCTCGGCACGCGAGGAGTCGGGCGCCGGCCTCCGAACAGGATGCTCATATTCGGCCGCTAGATTCCGATACGTAGGGCAGACAGCGCATGTGCGGCATCGCGGGATACAGCCTGGTCGGCGGCTCCACCGCCCCCCGCACCATGGCCGCGCAGGCGCTCCTCGCTGGCATCGCGGAGCGCGGCGAGGACGCCGTCGGCTACGCGTACCGATCGCCCGGCGAGGACGACGCCGTGATCGCCGTCCACAAGCGCCAGACGGGCGCGAGCGGCCTGATCGACGACATCTCCGTGCCCGATACGGCGAGCCAGGTCCTCGTCCACGTGAGGGACTTCACGAAGGGCCACCCCTCCTTCGACGTCAACAACCACCCGATTCGCCATGGCGCCGTCGTCGGCATCCACAACGGCGTGATCGCGAACGACGAGGAGGTGTTGGAGCGGCACGGCTTCGAGCGCGAGTGGCCCGGGATGACGGTCGACTCGGAGGCGATCTTCGCGCTCGTCGAGGAGTCCGCCAACGACCCGCGCAGCCTCGAGGAGCTTCACGGCACGATGGCCGCAGCGTGGCTCGACGAGCGCGACCCGGGGACGCTCTTCCTGGCCCGCGGCATCGGCCGCCCCCTCTGGATCGGCGAGAGCCGAGAGGGTGTCTTCTTCGCGTCGACGAGCGCCGCACTCGCGGTCGTCGAGCGCTCGCTCCGCATCGGCCTCGCCCACCGGGAGCTCTCGGAGGGGACGCTGCTGCGGGTCTGCGGAGGTCACGTGGTCTCCGAGCGCTCGTTCCAGCCCGACCACAGCTTCCGCGAGGAGCGGACGCTGCCCGCCGTGCGCTCGCAGTACGAGGGCGAGTACTGCCTGCAGCGCATGGCCGTGATCGCGGCCTGGACGATGGCGTAGCGCTACGCCTCAGTCGCTGAGCGAGCCGTCCGGTCGGACAGCAACCCCTTCTTCGCGGAGCTGCTCCCGGATCAGGAACTGGAACGCCGCCCAGGGGCCACTCGCGATCTCGATCATGCGGTAGACCTGCCACTCGCTGAGCAGGTCGGGCTGGTCGCGGCGCGCCGCCTTCCAATCCGCCATCGACGGCAGGCGCCCCAGCCGGCGCGCGAGCATGGCGCCGCTGCGCACCGCCCGCTCCAGCCGCTCCTCGCCGCTCGGGACGTCGAAGCCGGCCTCGCGAAGCGCCTCCGACAGCGAGCCGAAGGTCTGCCAGATCAGGGACTTCGACACCATCCTCCCGCGCCGCTCCTCGATGTCGCGCGACGTGGGCGCGCGGCCGATCTCGTCGCCCAGCTCGCGCAGCTGCCGCAGCATCTCCTCCCGCGAGATGTAGCGCCGCGGAGGAAGACCTGCTGCGCGCTTGGCCGCGTTCCAGGTGCCGAAGTGCTCGATCACCGTCTGCGGATGGACGCGTGCCTCTCCGTCCGCGGCGAACTCACGCATCGTCGGCGACCGCCCGAGCCGCTCTGCCGATGCCCGCAGCTCCGTGAGGATCTCCGCGTCCGTGTAACGACGACGCATCCCGGCGCGGAACGCTGCGAGCGCGGCCTCGTCGATCCGCTCGAGCGCAGGCACCTGCTTCCGTCGGCGGGCCATGCAATCATGGTAGATCACCATGGAGAATATGCAATAGCGGTAGAGCAGGTGCTGTCCCCCGGCCTGCCGCTACGCTCGCCCCGCGTGACCGTCCTCCTCACCGTCGAGATCGGCCTCGCCCGGCTCGCCGGCTCGATCTCGCGCGCCGCGCGGCGGGGCGGCGGGACGACGCTGCCCGGCAAGCTGCTCTGGCGGGTCGACCGAGGCGCGATCGACGCCCTCTCGGCCAGGCTGCCGCAGGGCACAGTGGTGATCTCGGCCACCAACGGCAAGACGACGTCGAGCGCGATGGCCGCCTCCGTGCTCGGCGCCGCGCGGCGCCTGGCGTGGAACAACTCCGGCGCCAACCTCGCCTCGGGCGTCGCCTCCACACTGCTCGACGCCGACGCGGCCGAGCTCGGGCTGCTCGAGGTCGACGAGTTCGCGTTGCCGGAGCTCCTGCCGCGCCTTCGACCTCGCGTCCTCGTGCTCGGCAATCTCTTCCGCGACCAGCTCGACCGCTACGGCGAGCTCGAGCACATCGCGGAGCGGTGGCGCGACGCAGTGGCCGAGCTGCCGCCGGCGACCACGCTCGTCGTCAACGCGGACGACCCCGTGGTGGCCGACCTCGCAAGCGGGCGGGAGGGCGCTGTCCGCTACGGCGTGGACGACCCGCAGGTAGCGAGACCCTCGCTGCAGCACGCGGCGGATTCGAAGTACTGCGTGCGCTGCGGCAGCCCCTACGCGTATGCCGCGGCATACGTCGGGCACCTCGGCGACTACCGCTGTGAGGCGTGCGGTCATGCTCGGCCGCGCCTCGACCTCGCCGCTCGGGACATCGCGCTGGATGGGCTGGAGGCGACGTCCTTCGACCTGGCGTCGGCGGCGGCCACGACGCGGCTTCGGTTGCCGCTGCCCGGCTTGTACAACGTCTACAACGCTCTGGCGGCTTCGGCGCTCTGCCTTGCGCTCGGGGAGCCTCCGGCAGCCGTGCGGCGTGGCCTCGAGAGCTTCGGCGCCGCCTTCGGTCGCTTCGAGCGCGTGGCGGTCGACGGCCACAGCGTCCTGCTGCTGCTGATCAAGAACCCGGCCGGCGCCAACGAGGCGATCCGCACGCTCGCCGAAGGCGGCGTGCCCTCGACGCTTCTCGTCGCGCTGAACGACGCCATCGCTGACGGCCGCGACGTCTCGTGGATCTGGGACGTCGACTTCGAGCCGTTGCTCGCAGGCGCATCGCGGATCGTCGTGGCGGGCGACCGTGCCGCCGAGCTCGCGCTCCGCTTTACGTACGCCGGCTTCGCAGCCGAACGGCTCGAGGTCGTCCGGGCCCTCGAGCCGGCTCTCGAGCGCGCGCTCGAGCTCGCCCCCGCGGACGAGCCGCTGGGCGTCCTCCCCACCTACACCGCCATGCTGGCGCTGCGGAAGGTGCTCACCGACCGCGGGCTCGTACGCCCGTACTGGGAGCGCACGAGATGAGGATCCGGCTCGCGCACCTCTATCCCGAGTACCTGAACATCTACGCCGATCGCGGCAACATCGCCGTCCTCGAGCGGCGCGCGCAGATGCGTGGGCACGAGCTCGTCGTCACCGCCGTGGGCATCGGCGACCGGCTCGACGCCGCCGGGCACGACCTCCTCTACGTCGGCGGCGGCCAGGATCGTGAGCAGGCGCTGGTCGCGCCCGACATCGCTACCCGCGGTGACGCCGTGCGCGAGGCGATGGACGGTGGCACGGCGATCCTCGCCGTCTGCGGCGGGTATCAGCTGCTCGGCCGCGGCTACCGCGGCCGGGACGGCCAGTGGCTTCCGGGGGCCGGGGTGTTCCCGCTGGAGACGGTCGCCGGGGACCGGCGCATGATCGGCGACGTCCTGCTCGAGTGCGAGCTCGAGCCGGGAGAGCGCTGGACCGTGGCCGGGTTCGAGAACCACGCGGGACGCACGCTGCTCGACCCAGGTGCCACGCCGCTCGGGCGGGTGCTTGCGGGCTTCGGCAACGACGGCAGCTCCGGCCACGAGGGATGTCGGGTGGCCCGCGCGATCGGGACGTACCTGCACGGGCCCCTTTTGCCGAGGAACCCGCAGCTCGCGGACTGGCTGCTCTCCCAGGCGCTCGCACATGCGACCGGGTCGGCGCCGGAGCCGCTCGAGCCGCTCGACGACGCGCTCGAGGCCGACGCTCACGCCGTCTCTGCCCGGCGAGCCCGCGACCGCGGCGGCCGCCGGTAGAGCTCAGTCGGCGATCCGCCGGCGGAGCCGTGAGAGCGTGGCCGTCGACACGCCGGCCGCGCGGAGGTAGCCCTCCACCCCACCCCAGCGCGCCTCCAGCTCCCCGATCACGTCCAGCATCGCCTGCCGCGGGGCGAGGCCGATCCGGCGGCGCCGGTCGCGCTCGGCCTCGTCGGGCGCCTCGTTCACCCAGACGTCGTGCAGCGGGGCGATGTTCGGGCCGCTCAGCGCGTAGTCGTCCGCGATCGACTCGGCCTCGACCTCCGCGAGCATGAGGACGAGGGCGCAGATGGTGCCCGTGCGGTCCTTGCCCGCCTGGCAGTGGACGAGCACGCCCCCCTCCGGCGCGTCCGCGATCGCCGTCAGTGCGGCCGCGACATTGGCCGAGAAGAGGCCGAGGATCGCCAGGTAGACCGCCCGGGTCGAGCCGACCGGATCCGCCTCCGCCGCAGCCACCCGGTCGAAGAAAGCCTCGAGCTCGCGTGTCCACGCACCGAGCAAGGGCGCGCCGACGGTACGCACGTGGCGCTCCGCCGGGCTCTCCGCCGGCACGCCGTCGACGAGCCAATCCGAACCCTCGCGGAGCGATCGGTCGGCCGCCACCTCGTCGGGGGAGCGCAGGTCGACGATCGTCGCGATGCCGTACGCGGAGAGGGCGGCCCAGCCGTCCAGCGTCAGGCCGCGCACCGTGTCCGAGCGGACGATGGAGCCTGAGCGGGTGACGGCGCCGCCGGCCGTCGGTAGCCCGCCGAGGTCGCGCACGTTGACGCAGGCCTCCCAGGCCAGCTCGCGGGTCACTCGGTCCAGACCGCCCCGAGATAGACGCACGGGTCGCCGGGCTGCCAGCGGCGCAGGAAGCGCTGGATCGGCGGATGAACTACGACGCCGTCGAGCTCGTCGACGGTGAACAGGCGGTGACCGCGCACCGCATCGTCACGCGAGACGATCTCCGCCAGCGAGCCTGTCAGCTCCCCCGCGAAGACGACGTGAACGACGTGCTTCGACCAGAGGCTCTGCTCGGGCGAGATCGACTCGACGATGAGCACCGGGCCCTCGACGGGCAGCTCGTCTCCACCCTCGATCAGGCCGGTCTCCTCCCCCAGCTCTCGCTGCAGGGCCGAGGTCAGCGTCTCGCCGCTGCGGACTCCCCCGCCGGGGAGCAGCCAGTGCTCGCGGCCCCGCTTCTCGTGCCGGATCATGAGGATGCGCCCGCGCCAGCGAAGGACGGCGGAGACCCGGATGCGCGGCTCGGGTCTCATGCGCCCGGAGCCGAAGCCGGCCGTGCCACGAGCGCTCGACGCCAGCCCGTCGGCCTCGACGATCCGGGCGGCGGGAACGGCGACGACGACGAGCTGCGCGATCCGCATGCCGGGGCTGACGGTGAAGGGCTGACGCCGATCGGTGTTCTGGAGCACGACCTTCACCTCGCCCCGGTAGCCGGCGTCGATCAGCCCGGGTGCATTGACGATCGAGATGCCGTGGCGTGCCGCAAGGCCGGATCGTGGGACGACGAGCCCGGCATGGCCGCTCGGGATCGCCAGCGCGATGCCCGTGCCCACCACGGCGCGCTCACCGGGCGCGATCGTCAGCTCCTCGCAGGCAGAGAGGTCGAGACCGGCGTCCTCGGCGTAGGCGCTCTCCGGCAGCACGGCGTCGGGCCGGAGCCGCGAGACCCCGAGCTCGATCACGCGCGCGCCGCCCGCTCGGCTTCGGCGCCGTCGACGAGGTACGCGGCGAAGCGACGCACGTCGCGACGCGGTAGCCGGGCGCGGATCAGCACACCGTCCTCGGTGTCCGATCGCTCGACGATGGGGGCACCGAGCGCATAGAGCGCCGACAGCGCGCTGCCCTCGTCGTAGGGCACGAGCAGCCGCACGTCCTCGAAGCGGTCGGCGAAGCGCGCCGCGAGGCGCTCCTTCAGCTCCTCGAGGCCCTCGCCGGTGGCAGCGGACACCGGGAGCGCTTCCGGGAAGCGGTTCCCGACGCGGAATCGAGCGAGCGCGTCGAGCCGGTCGACCTTGTTGAGGACGAGCTCGACGGGCAGGCTGGAACCGCCGATCTCGTCGAGCACGGCCTCGACCGCCGCCACCTGCTCCACGAGGCGCTCCTCCGGCAGCGAGGCGTCTGCGACGTGGAGCACGAGGTCGGCGACGAGCGTCTCCTCGAGCGTCGATGCGAACCCCTCCACGAGCTGCGTGGGCAGGCGGCGGATGAAGCCCACCGTGTCCGTCACCAGGTATCGCTTCCCGTCGAGCTCGAAGCCGCGGGTGGTCGGGTCGAGGGTCTCGAAGAGGCGATCGGCTACCGGCACGTGCGCCTCCGTGAGCGAGTTGAGCAGCGTCGACTTGCCGGCGTTCGTGTACCCGGCGAGCGCGATCGTCGGTGTCTCTGCGCGCGCCCGCTCCTTGCGCCGTGTCTGCCGCTGCGCCGCCAGGTCGCGCAGGCGCTCCTTCAGCAGCGAGATCCGCCGTCGCGCCATGCGGCGGTCGCTCTCGAGCTGGGTCTCCCCCGGCCCACGCGTGCCGACACCGCCGCCGAGCCGCTCCAGGTGCTGCCACATGCCTCGCATGCGCGGGAGGTTGTACTCGAGCTGAGCGAGCTCGACCTGGAGCTTGCCCTCGGCGCTCACGGCGTGCTGCGCGAAGATGTCGAGGATCAGCTGCGTACGGTCGACGACGCGGGCCGAGAGCGCGTTCTCGAGCATCCGCTGCTGCGCGGGCGCGAGCTCGTCGTCGACGAGCAGTACCTCCGCGTTCGCGTCCGCGTAGGCGACCTCGAGCTCCTCGAGCTTCCCCTTGCCCACGTAGCTGCGCCGATCGGGCCGCGCGCGGTGCTGAACGAGCTCGGCGACGGGCTCCGCCCCGGCGGTGCGGGCGAGCTCCCCCAGCTCCCGTAGCTCCTCGGTCGCATCGACCCCCTTCGGCAGCACGGCGACCAGGAACGCGCGCTCCGGGGTCGCGCCGGGATGTGGATCGGGCTGCCGGCTGGTCATGCGGTGGAGTATGAAGGTAGCCTCCGCGCGTGGCACGCCTCGCGGACCGGCTCGCGGCCCGGACGCTCGAGCTCGTCGACATCCCGTCGGAGAGCCTCCACGAAGCCGAGATCAGGGAGCACGTCCGCTCGCTCGTCCCCGACTGGCTCGAGCCCGAGGTGGTCTGCGACGAGGCGGCGCTGTACACGTGCCGGCGACGTGAGGGGACGCCGCTCGTGGTGCTCGCGGGCCACTACGACACCGTCCCGGCGCAGGGCAACCTGCCGGGAAGGATCGACGGCGGCTCCGTGCACGGTCTCGGGGCGAGCGACATGAAGGGGGGCCTCGCCGTCGTGCTCGAGCTCCTGCGCGACCTCGGCGGCGCCCCGCGGGGGCCGGTCGACGCCGCGCTCTTGCTGTTCGGCCGCGAGGAGCTGCCGCAGGCGTTCAACCCGCTGCCCGCGCTCTTCGACCGCTCGGCGCTCGTGCACGAGGCCGAGCTCGTGATCCTGCTCGAGCCCACCGCAGGCGCGGTGCACGCCGGCTGCCTCGGCAATCTCAACGCGCAGCTCCGCTTTCACGGCGTCAGCGGCCACTCGGCGAGGCCCTGGCTGGCGGAGAACGCGATCGAGCGGGCGATCGAGGGGCTCGCGCCGCTCGTGCGCCACGAGCGCCGGGAGGCGGTCGTCGACGGCCTCCCGTTCTACGAGGTGCTGAGCGTCACGCGCCTGGAGGCCGGGATCGCGGACAACGTGATCCCCGACCTGGCGGCCGCGCACCTCAACTTCCGCTTCGCGCCGGATCGCACCGAGGAGCAGGCGGTCGCGCACCTGCGCGACCTCGTTCCCGCGGATGCGGAGCTGGAGATCCTCGGCACCGCCCCCGCGGGCCGCGTCGCCTCGGGCTCACCCCTCGTCGCGGCGCTCGTCGAGGCCGGCGCGCACGGCATCGAGCCGAAGCAGGCGTGGACGAACGTCGCGGACTTCTCCGTGCGCGGCATCGACGCCGTCAACTTCGGGCCGGGCGATCCCGCGCACGCGCACCGGCGCGACGAGCGCGTCGAGCTCGCGGCGCTGGCGCATGCCTACGAGACGCTCCGGCGGCTGATCGTCGGCTAGCGTCCGTCCGTGCCCCTCTCTCCCGTCCTCCGTCAGCAGGCCACGTACCCGTTCGTGCGCCTCGGCCGACGGGTCGCCGAGCGACGCGCGCGGGGCCTCGAGGTGATCGACCTCGGCATGGGAGACCCGCGCGAGCCGACCGATGCGCGGATCATCGAGGCGCTGCGCGACGGTGTGCGGGAGCGCATGGGATACCCGGCGAGCGTGGGCCTCTCGGAGCTCCGCGAGGCGATCGCCGCCTGGTGCGGACGACGCTTCGGCATCGCCGTCGACCCGGAGCGGCACGTGATCCCCACGCTCGGCTCCAAGGAGGCGATCTTCTCCTTCGCGCAGGTCGTGCTCGACCACGAGGCGGGTCGCGACTCGGTCGTCGTCACCGAGCCCGGGTACCCGGTGCCGGAGCGCGGCGCGCTGTTCGCCGGTGCCACGGTGCTCGAGCTGCCGCTCCGTGAGGAGCATGGCTGGCTGCCCGAGCTCGAGAGCGTCTCCGCCTTCGACTGGCGGCGCGCGGCACTCGTCTGGGTCAACTACCCGAACAACCCCACGGGGGCGGTGGCGCCGCTCGAGCTCTTCGCACGCCTCGCCGCACTCGCCCGCGAGCACGGCTTCGTGCTCGCCTCCGACGAGGCGTACACGGAGCTGTGGGCGGAAGAGCCGCCGCCCTCCGCGCTGCAGCTCGACGACTGGACGAACGTCGTCGTCTTCAACACGCTCTCCAAGCGCTCGTCGATGACGGGCTTTCGCAGTGGCTTCGTGGCCGGCGACCCCGCGCTGATCGACGCGCTGCGCGCCTTCCGCCCGAACGTGGGCACAGCCCCGCAGGAGTTCGTGCAACGGGCCTCGGTGGTCGCCTGGTCGGACGAGGAGCATGTGGAGCGCGCCCGGGCAACATACGTGCGCAAGCGCCGCCTGCTCGGCGACGCGCTCGCCCGCTGCGGCCTGCGGGTCGCCGGTGGCACGGCGACGATGTACGTCTGGGTCGCCGTCCCCGAGGGCGAGACCTCGGAGTCGTTCGCGGAGCGACTGCTCGGGCTGGGCGTCGTCGTCGCCCCCGGTTCCTTCCTCGGCCCGTCCGGAGAGGGCTACGTGCGGTTTGCGCTCGTCCCCACCGAGGAGGAGTGCGCCCGCGCCGCGGAGCTGCTCGTGCAGGGGCTCTGAGCGCGGTCGAGGTGCCGATCTCTCGCACCCGAGCGCGTCGCCTGCGAATCGGTGATCATCCCCGTATGGAGCTCGCGGAGCGAATCGAGGAGCTGTGGGAGGTCGGCCGCCTCGAGCCCGGGCCGATCGAGGAGGCGATCCGCCTGCTCGACGCGGGCGAGGTCCGCGTCGCCGAGCCGATCGACGACGCCTGGGTCGTCCACGAGTGGGTGAAGAAGGCGATCCTGCTCTACTTCCGCCTGCGCAAGGTCGAGCCGATGGAGGTGGGCGGGCTGCACTTCCTCGACAAGATCCCCGTGAAGACCGACTACGCGGAGCGGGGCGTCCGCGTCGTCCCGCCGGGCGTGGCCCGCTACGGGTCGTTCCTCTCCGAAGGGGTCGTGCTGATGCCCGGCTACGTCAACATCGGCGCGTGGGTCGGGCCGGGGACGATGGTCGATACGTGGGCCACCGTCGGCTCGTGCGCGCAGATCGGCGCGGACGTCCATCTCGCCGGGGGCGTCGGCATCGGCGGCGTGCTCGAGCCACCGCAGGCGGCCCCGGTGATCGTCGAGGACGGCGCGTTCATAGGCTCACGAGCCGTGATCGTGGAGGGGGTGCGAATCGGAGAGGGCGCCGTGATCGCCCCCAACGTCGTGCTCTCCGCGTCCGTGCCAGTGATCGACGTCACCGGCGACGAGCCGATCGAGTACCGGGGGATCGTCCCACCACGCAAGGTCGTGCTCCCCGGCGTGCGCGACAAGGCCTATCCCGCGGGCACGTACGGCCTTCCCTGCGCCCTGATCGTCGGCGAGCGCAGCGCGTCGACGGAC
>JAOUEK010000361.1 GCA_029858755.1 Thermoleophilia bacterium | reverse complement strand
GATCACGCGAGGCTGCTCCGGTGGGCGCTCCTCCACCTCCACCTCGACGGGGATCGGGCCGCCCTCCTCACCCCAAGGCTCGAGCTGGACGCGCTCGGCGAAGAACTCCCAGATCGCGCGCAGGCCGGCCATCGTCGGCAGCGACACGAGTACCCCCGCGATGCCGTACAGCTGACCTCCCGCGAGCAGGCCGAAGATCACGAGCAGCGGGTGCAGGCGCAGTGCCTGCGCCATCACGTTCGGCACCACCACGTGCCCCTCCACCTGGTAGATGAAGAGGAAGAGCAGCACCACCCAGATCACGCTGATCGGGTCGACGAACAGCGCGAACACGGCCGGCGGCACCGCCGACAGCCAGGGGCCGATGTACGGGATCACCTCGATGAACGCCGTCCACAGGCCGAACAGCAGCGCGTAGCGGTCGGCGCCGGGCACGAGGCCCGTCTTGCCGAGGATGTACATGCCGACGCCGGCACTCGCGCCGATCACGGTGGAGAGGATCGCCTGTCCCTTCACATACCCCCACATCGCGCGCTCGATGCGCTGCGTGAGCGGCAGGCCGTCGTGGGGCGGGAAGCGCCGGTCGATCGTCGCCTCCAGCCTCCGCATGTCGAGCAGCATGTAGATCGAGATCACGATGATCAGGATCAGCGCGAACAGGAACAGGATCACGGAGAGCGCCGCCGACTGGGCGAACGAGATCGCGTCCTGCACGTAGCCGGAGATCTCCCCCGCACCGAGTGAGGCGACCCAGTCGTCCACCTGCGTCTGCACCTGCACGCCCTCCAGGCCGTGGTCGTCGAGCCAGCCCTGCAGCCGGTCGACGTCCACCTCGAGGCCCGTCTTGCCGGTGACCGTGCTCTCCTCGGTGACGTACGCGTCGATCCGGTCGGCCGCCGTCCTCGTCTGGTCGACCGTCACCGTGCCCAGGCCCACGAGCACGGCCGCGATGGCGACCACGAACAGCGTGTAGACGATCGACACCGAGAGCCCCCGCGGGATGCGCAGCCGCGTCAGGTCGCGCACGAGCGGGTTCAACGTGAACGCGATCACGGAGGCGGTGAGGAAGAGGAAGATGACGTGCCCCAGCGGCCGCGCGAGCATGAACACGACGACCGCGACCACCGGGAGGCCGACCAGCTGGATCCACCGTGGAATCTGGATCGTCGGGCCCGAGGCGCCCATGCGCGGGATGGTAGCTTCGCCCCGGGCGGGCGAACACGGCGGGTGTCGGTTGAGCGCGTCCCTGGGGTCAGCTACCGTCCGTGACGATGCCGACGCCGCGCTCCCGGCAAGCGGCACGACTCCGTGCACGCAGACGCCGCTCCCAGCAACGGGCTCGCCTGCTCGCCGTCCTCGTCGCCCTCGGCGTGCTCGGGATCGTGACCCTCCTGTTCACCGCCTTCGGCTCGGGGCCGTCGCCGTCACCCGCCCCCGTGACGCTGACGCCGAGTGCGCCGATCGGCACCGAGCGACCCGCGCCGGAGGTGCTCGCCACCGTCGGCAACCTGCGACTGCAGCTGCCCGTGGCGGAGAGCGCGATCACCGCCATCGGCTACCACGGCGCCCGTGACGGGGCGCTCGAGCTCGACCCCGTCGGCCGCCAGGCCAACGAGGGGCTACTGCTCCGGCTCTGGCGGAGGATCGCCGGCGAGCCGGCGCCCGGCCCCGTCTGGTACCAGCTCGGCGGCGCGGCCGGCCCCGGGCATCACGTGCTCGACGTCGGCACCGCCGTCGGCACGGACGTGTACGCGCCCGTCCAAGGGACGGTGGTCGGCATCGCCGACGACGTGATCGCCGGCGAGGTCGTCGGCTCGCGCATCGACATCCGACCCACACAGGCTCCCGCCGTCGTCGTGACGATGCGCAACCTCCGACCCGACCCGGCGCTCTCGGTCGGCTCCGTGGTCGTAGCCGCCCGCTCCAAGGTCGGCTCCGTCTCCGACGTCGCCGCCGTCGAGCGGCAGGCCCTCGCCGCGTACGCGCGCGATGGCGGGAACAACGTCTCGATCTCCGTCTACCCGGCCGCAGGCGCACTGCCCTAGAGAGAGAGCAGACGCGCGTGAGGATCCTCTTCGTCGGCGACGTCGTCGGCCGGCCGGGACGCGATGCGCTCGACGCGCTGCTCCCGGAGCTGCGCGCCGAGCATGACGTCGACGCCTGCATCGTCAACGGCGAGAACGTCGCCGACGGCATCGGCATCACGCCGAAGCTCGCCGACCACATGCTCGCCGGCGGCGTCGACGCGATCACCCTCGGCAACCACACCTTCCGCCGCGACGTGATCGCCGACTACCTCGCCTCCTCCGAGCACGTCGTCCGCCCCGCCAACCTCTCCGACGCCACGCCGGGCCGCGGACTGGTCGTCGTCACCGCCGGCAACGGTCAGGCGGTAGCGGTGGTCAACGTGCTCGGCTCGCTCTACATGGAGGCGTCGCGGAGCATGTGGGAGGTGATCGACGACCTGGTCGAGCAGGCACGGCAGGTGACCCCGGTCGTTGTCGTCGACGTGCACGCGGAGGCGACGAGCGAGAAGATCGCGCTCGCCTACTGGCTCGACGGACGTGTGACCGCCGTCGTCGGCACGCACACCCACGTGCAGACCTCCGACTGCCGCGTGCTGCCCAGCGGCACGGCGGCGATGACCGACGTCGGCATGACCGGCCCGCACGACTCGGTGCTCGGCGTCAAGCACGACCTCGCGATCCGGCGCATGCGCACCGGCATGCCCGTCCGCTTCGAGACCGCCGCGGGCGGGGTGCGCCTCGAGGGCGCCCTGATCACGTGCGACCGGGAGACGGGGAAGGCGACTGCGATCGAAGCGATCCGCGTCCCCTGGCCGTAGGCCAGGCGAGCACCGTGGCCAGCGCCACGAGGCACAGGTCGCGGAGCACGACGAGCGCCGACGCACGGCCGTCGAGCTCCCGCACGAGCGCCCAGTAGTCCGACGGGAACCACCCGCGAGTGAGCAAGCACGCCACCACCAGGAGCGCCGACGCGGCCAGGCCGCGCGCGCCACGGACGAGCGGCACGAGCGGCAGCAGCCACACGAGGAACTGCGGCGAGAGCACCCGCCCGAGCGCGACGAGCGCGACCACCACCGCGGCCGCGTAGAGCACGAAGCGCTCGGGCTCGGCGGGCCCTCTC
>JAOUEK010000360.1 GCA_029858755.1 Thermoleophilia bacterium | reverse complement strand
GCGGCGGGGGTGGCGGGCGAGCCGCAGCTCTGGCTCGCGCGGGAGGCCTGAGGGCCTCAGCGCGCTCCAACCGATCGACGGGCTACCGGACCCGTCGCACGAGGAAGCGGAAGCGGCGAGCGAGCTCGTAGGCCGCGTCTCCTGCGAGTCGCTGTACGGAGGTCGAGTACGTCGGGTACACGTGCACGTGCGCCGCCAGGTCGCGGAGGTGCATTCGACGGCCGATGGCGAGCGTCAGCTCGCTGATCAGCTCGCCGGCGGAAGGCGCGAGCACGTGGGCGCCCACGAGCCGCCCGCGCGCGGTGACGAGCGTCACTGCGCCTCCGACGCGCCCGTCGGCGCGCGCGCGATCCGACGCCGACAGGTCCTGGCGCCACACACGGACGCGTGCCGCGCCGTAGCGCTCCGCCGCAGCGTGAGCGCCCAGCCCGACGCTCGCCAGCTCGGGGTCGGTGAACGTCGTCCACGGCACGAGTCGTGACGGCTGCGAGCGCCACGGGAGGAACATGTTGCGCACCGCGATCGCCGCCTCGTTCGCGGCCGCGTGCGTGAAGAACGGGCGGCCGACGACGTCGCCGACGGCGTACACCGATCGAGTGCTCGTGCGGAGTGCGCGGTCGACGGCAACGCCACGCCGCCCGACGCGGACGCCGGCGTCTTCCAGCCCGAGGCCGGTGGTGCGAGGCACCCGGCCCGTTGCCACGATCACCGCGTCGACCGCGACGACCACCTTCTCGCCGCCCACGGCCGCGGTCACCGTCGTCGCCGCGGCGTGCTCGACGCGACGCACCTCGGCGCCGAGGCGGACGTCGACCCCCTCGTCGCGCAGCACCCGCTCGAGGATCGACGTGAGCTCGGGCTCGTCCTGCGGCAGCAGGCGCTGGCGGCGCTGGAAGAGCGTTACCGCGGTGCCCAGGCGACGCAGGCCCTGGGCGAGCTCCACGCCCATCGGCCCCCCTCCGATCACCGCCACCCGCCGCGGCGGCTCGTCGAGGGCCCACAGCGTCTCGCTCGTCAGGTAGCCGGCGTCGGCGAGGCCGTCGATCTCGGGGATTGCCGGGCGGCTCCCCGTGGCGAGCAGGACGAATCGCGACTCCAGCGTGCGCCCGTCGACCTCGACGGCGTGCGGGCCGGCCAGCCGCCCGTGCCCGCGAACGAGCTCGACACCGAGCTCGGCGAGCCGATCCGGGCTGTCCTCCGCCGCCGCGATCTCCTCCTGAACCCGGCGGATGCGTGACCAGACGGCGGGGAGGTCGACCTCGGGCTCGACGGCGCGGAGCCCGTACGTGCCCGCCGTCCGCATCGCGTGCGCCGCGCGACCTGCGGCGAGCAGCGCCTTGCTGGGGACGCAGCCCGTCCACAGGCAGTCCCCGCCGATCCGCGACTCCTCGACGACGGCCACGCGCAGCTCGAGCTGCGCGGCGAGCTCGGCGGCGATCAGGCCGGCCGACCCGCTGCCGACGACGACGAGGTCGTAGCGAGGCACTCAGCGGACGATACGGGTGTCCGGGCGGAAGGCGGCGACGGCGAACCAGAAGGGCTCGTGGAACGGCGCCGGCTCGCCGTCGACCGTAACCGTGGCGGTGCCCACGTCCCGGCCGGCGGCGATCTCATCGGCGTCGAGCGCGGAGGCGACGCCGCCCTGCCATCGCACCACGACCCGCCGCCCGTCGACGTCCGTCGTGCGCGGCTCGCCATCGGCGAGGGCCTCGAAGGGAACGGCGATCGCCTGCTCGCCGACCTCGACGTAGACGACCCGTGCCTTGGGCGGGAGACGGTCGTCGTCGGCGTTGTCGGCGCCGAAGAATGGGGGCGTGTCGACGTCGTCGTAGCCGGTGTAGGGGTTGCGGCCGTAGTCGCGGGCGAAGCCGGTGCCGCGGGAGAGCACCTCGCTCTCGGGGTGGGTGGTGCGGAAGTCCTGCCAGGCGACGATCCGCGCGGCGACCTGGTCGAGTCGCTCGCCGGTGTGCTCGCCGACGATCGCTTCCCCGGAGAACTGCTGCCACCAGGATTCGCTCTGGCGGTCGTACATGACGAGGTCGGAGTTGCGCAGATTGCCGGTGGTGCCGAAGTCGAGCACGTCGCCGTCGAGGCGGCGGTCGAAGACGATCGCCGTGTTGCACAGGGGGCAGAAGGTGACCGCGAGCGGCCGCCCCTGGAGCTCGTCGTTGACGATCTCGTGCCACATCAGCACCTGGATCGGGTACCCGCGGGTCACGCCCTCGACGGTGACGGCGATCACCGGCTCGCGATCGGCGAGCCAGTCGACGTCCAGCGCGGTCTCGAATGACGGCTCGTCGATCGCCGGGATCCCGTCCTTCGGCGGGCCGCCCGAGCGGATCTCCCCGAAGGGCACCGAGTGCTTCGAGAAGTCGGTCTTCCAACCCGACCGGAGCGACTCCGGTGCGGGCGGCGAAGCCTCGCCGAGGCCGACCGACGGGGCCGTGCGGTTGATCTCCTCGATCTTGTCCGCGAGCTCCTCGTCCGGGAGGACGGCGTCGTCGCCGCCGCAGCCGGCGGCGAGCAGGGCCGCGACAGCGAGCGCGGCGAGCGGGAAGGCAGAGCGCCACATGCGTCCACCGTAGCCCCCCGTACCGTTGCGAAGCCGTTACGGGCGTCGAGGCCCCGCTACGGTTCGGGCGTGACCGACGGGCCCTCCGTGCTTCCGCACGCCACCGCCTCCGTGCGCGTGCAGCGGCTGCCCGGAGGGGAGGCGCACGATCGGCTGGCCGTCGAGGAGCCGCTCGAGATCCGCGTCAACGGCTCGCCGCTCGCGGTCACGATGCGCACGCCCGGGCACGACGAGGAGCTCGCGCTCGGCTTCTGCCTCACCGAGGGCATCCCCGCGACGGCAGCCCGCCCGCCCGTCGACCTCGCGGCCAACGCTATCGAGGTCGACGCCCCCGGGTTCGATGCGTCGCGGCTGCGCCGCAGCTTCTACACGTCGTCGTCCTGCGGCGTCTGCGGGAAGGGCGCGATCGAGGAGGTGGCGGTCGAGGCACCGCGGGTCGAGAGCTCGTTGCGGGCTCCGCTGGACGTGATCGCCGTCCTGCCCGGGCGGCTCCGCGAGGAGCAGGCGGCGTTCGAGGCCACGGGCGGGCTGCATGCGACCGGGCTGTTCACGGCCGACGGCGAGCCGACGTGCGTTCGCGAGGACGT
>JAOUEK010000014.1 GCA_029858755.1 Thermoleophilia bacterium | reverse complement strand
GTGTCGCTGCGCGCCGCCGGGTTGACGACGTCGTTCGCGCCGATCACGAGCGCCACGTCGGTCTGCGGGAACTCGGGGTTGACCTCGTCCATCTCCTTGAGCGCGGTGTACGGGACGTTCGCCTCGGCGAGCAGCACGTTCATGTGCCCCGGCATGCGCCCGGCGACCGGGTGGATCGCGTACAGCACCTCCACGCCCTTCTCCTCCAGCAGCTCCGCGAGCTGTCGGACGTCGTGCTGCGCCTGCGCGACCGCCAGGCCGTACCCGGGGACGACCACGACCTTGCGGGCGAAGGAGAGCTGGACTGCGACGTCCTCGGGCGTCGTCGAGCGCACGGTGCGCCCATCGTCCGCTCGTGTCTGGCCGACTCCGGCCTGCACCTGGCCGAACGCGCCGAAGAGCACGTTCGCGATCGAGCGGTTCATGGCCTTGGCCATCAGCAGCGTGAGCAGCGTGCCAGCGGCGCCGACGAGCATGCCGGAGACGATGAGCACGGTGCTGTGGAGGACGAAGCCCGTGGCGGATGCGGCGAGGCCCGTGAACGCGTTCAGCAGCGAGATCACGACTGGCATGTCCGCGCCGCCGATCGGCAGCACGAACATCACGCCGAAGAGGAGCGCGAGCACGATCAGCGCGACGAGCGCCCACTGCTGCTCGAGGCCGGCGACGAGCGCGATGCCGAGGCCGGCGGCGCCGAGGATGATCAGGGAGTTGACCACGTTCTGGCCCGGGAAGGTGATCGGCCGCCCGCTCACCAGCTCCTGGAGCTTCGCGAACGCGACCATCGATCCGGCGAACGACACCGACCCGATCAGGGCGGAGAGGACGATCGAGACGATCGCACTCGACTCGAAGCCGAGATCGACGTCGCGGTGGAACTCCGCAAGCGCGATCAGCGCCGCGGCGCCACCGCCGACCCCGTTGAACAGGGCCACCATCTGCGGCATCGCCGTCATCTTCACGGTGCGGGCGCCGACCACCCCGACCACCGTCCCGATCAGCCCGCCGACGATGATCAGCGCCCAGTTGCCGATGCCGTCCAGGGCGAGGGTGGTGCCGATCGCGATCAGCATGCCCACGCCGCCGATCCAGTTCCCCTTGCGCGCGTGGCGGGGCGAGGAGAGGAAGCGGAGCGCGAGGACGAAGCAGACGATCGCGACCAGGTAGAGGACGCCGAGGACGTCGGGATCCGAGATCACTCGGCCTGCTCCTTCTTCGGCTCGGGACGTCGCTTGAACATCTCCAGCATGCGGTCGGTGACGAACCAGCCACCGACCACGTTGGCCGTCCCGAGCACGATCGCGACGAGGCCGATCACCTTGGTGAAGGTGTCGTCGGCGTTGCCGAGCACGACGATCGCGCCGACGACGACGATGCCGTGGATGAAGTTCGAGCCGGACATCAGCGGCGTGTGCAGCATGGCGGGGACCTTGGAGATCACCTCGAAGCCGAGGAAGGCCGCGAGCACGAGGATCGTGACCTCGATGATCAGCGAGACGTCGCTCATCCGGTCTCCTCTCCGCGGGACACGCAGGCCCCGGCCGTGATCTCGTCCTCCCAGTCGAGCGTCAGCTCGCCGCCGGGGGCAAGGTGCTCGAGCACGGCCTGGACGTTGCGCGCGTACAGGCGGCTCGCGTCGGAGGCCATCAGCGACGGCAGGTTCGTGAGGCCCACGATCGTCACGTCGTGAGCGGTCGTCTCTTCCCCCGGGACGGTGAGCTCGCAGTTGCCACCCGTCTCCGCGGCGAGGTCGACGATCACCGAGCCGGGGCTCATGCGCTCCACGGCGCTGCCGGGGATCAAGCGCGGTGCCGGACGGCCGGGCACGAGCGCGGTGGTGACGACGACGTCGAAGTCGGGGATCCGCTGCTCGAGGGCGCGCTGCTGCTCGGCCTGCTGCTCGGGGGTCAGCTCCTTCGCGTACCCGCCCTCGGTCTCCTCGCCCACGACACCGAGGTCGAGGAACGCGGCGCCGAGCGACTCCACCTGCTCCCGGACGACGGGGCGGACGTCGAACGCGGAGACGACGGCTCCGAGTCGCCGGGCGGTGGCGATCGCCTGCAAGCCGGCGACGCCGGCGCCGAGCACCAGCACCCGCGCGGGGGCGACGGTGCCCGCGGCCGTCATCAGCAGCGGGAACATCTTCGGCGAGCGGTCGGCGGCGAGGAGCACCGCCTTGTAGCCGGCGACCGTCGCCTGCGAGGAGAGCGCGTCCATCGACTGCGCCCGCGTGATCCTGGGGATGGACTCCATGGCGAAGGCGACGACGCCGTGGGCGCGCAGGTGCTCGAGGCGCTCGGGACCGCTCAGCGGCGCGAGGAAGCCCACCAGCACCGAGCCCGGCGTGAGCCGCGTCACCTCGTCGGCGCTCGGCGGTGCGACGCGGACGGTGGCTGCGGCGCCCTCGTGCAGCGCGCTGGCGTCGACGATCGCAGCGCCGGCATCGGCGTACGCCTCGTCGAGGAAGCCGGCGCGCGTTCCGGCCCCGCGCTCGACCACGAGCTCGAAGCCGCCCGCGCCGAGACGGCGCGCGACGTCGGGGGTCAGGGCGACACGGTGCTCGCCCACACCGGATTCGAGAGGCACGGCGACTCGCATCGAGTACGAATGTACGGGAAGGGATCCGGGCACGCGGCGGGAACCTTCGACTCGTGCTCCAGCTCGAGGCATTCGCGGCTGCGATGGGGGTGTGTGACCCGACGCTCGAGGCCCATGCCCGCCGCGTCGCGGGGTACGCGGACGCGATCGCGCGCCGCCTCTGCTGGGAGGAGCGCGAGCTCGAGGGCATCCCGCTGGGCGCTGCGCTGCACGACGTCGGCAAGCTCAGCGTCCGCGCGGACGTGCTGGCGAAGCCCGGCCCGCTCGATCGTGCGGAGCGCGCGGAGATCGAGGCTCACCCCGTCGAAGGGGCGTGGCTGATCTCCACCGTGCGCTCTTTCGCCGGCGCGCTCCCCTACGTTCTCTTCCATCACGAGCGCTGGGACGGCCACGGCTACCCGACCCGGCGGGCCGGCCGCGCGATCCCGATCGAGGGCCGGGTGCTCGCGGTAGCCGACGCGTTCGACGCGATGACCTCGCCGCGACCCTACCGCGACGCGCTCTCGGCGAAGGACGCTGCGGCGGAGGTGGAGCAGTGCGCGGGCACGCAGTTCGACCCGGAGGTCGCGTCGGCGTTCCTCGACGCGCTCGTCACCGGCGAGGTCGGGGACGTCGTCGTCGCGGGCGCCGCGTCGCCCTGAGCGACAGGCCGCGACGCGGCGCCCCGCCCTGCTCGGCTCAGAGCGAGGACCAGATCTCGAGCTTCGTGCGGGTGCGGCGGATCACCTCGTCCGTGTACGCCGACGTCCCGCAGTGGCCGCCGAGGTCGGCGGTGCGAACGCCCTCGGCGACCGCCTCCAGGCTCGCCTCGCGGATCGCGCGCCCGGCCGCCTGGCACCGCTCGTCGTCGACGTGGGCGAGCAGGGCGGAGGCGGCGAGGATCATCGCCATCGGGTTGGCCACGTCCTTGCCCTCGAGCGATGGCGCGGTGCCGTGGGCGGCCTCGGCCATCAACGCCGACGGCGTGTCGTCGTCGTGGTCGCCGAAGGCGACGAGCAGCGATTCCGAGCCTGCGATCGAGCCGAACAGCGGCAGCACGAGGTCGGAGAGGATGTCGCCGTCGCGGTTCAGGGCGGGGATCACCATGGGGGCGCCCGACGACGACACGAGCAGGGCGAACGTGGCGTCGATCAGCTGCGGCTCGTAGGGGACGTCGGGATGGCGCGCCGCGGCCGCGTCCATCTCCTCCTTCAGCATCCCCTCGTAGACGGGGCTGACCGTGTACTTGGGGCCGCCGAACACCTTGGCGCCGGTGCGCTCCGCCTGACGGAAGGCGAACTCGGCGACCGATCGGCAGATGTGGCGCTCGATGCGCTCCGTGCGGAACGCGACCTCGTCGTCGCCCTCTCCCTCGCGCCACTCCTTCGCGCCGTACGCGTCGCCGACCGCCATGCGCACGACCGAGATCGGCGAGTGGACGCCGCCGAGCGGCACCACGCCGGGGATTCGCCGCCCCGTGCGCACGATCACCTTGCCGCGGATCTCCTCGCGCAGGATCCGGTTCGGCGAGCCCACGTCGCCACGCTCCTCCGGTGTCACGGTCGCGGCCTTCAGGCCGAGCCCGTGCTCGCGGATCGCCGCCGCAGCCTCGTGCACGACGCCGTTCCGCGTGGCCCGTCGGCTCTCGAGGGAGACGTCGAACCGCGGCAGCTCCAGCTCGACGCCGATCACGTCGGGTTGCAGCACGCGAACGGCCTCCTCCAGGAGCTCCTGGCCCGTCTGGTCGCCCTCGAGCACGACGATCGTCCGCGTGTCCATCCGCGGGATTGTAGAGCCACCGGGGACGACCACGATCCGCACCGGTCAATTCGATCCGTACGCGAAATTGACCACGAATTCCCACTTGTGCGGGCACCGACGACTATCTACGCTTCATTCATCCGAATAGCCCGAGACAGGAGCGGAAGCGTGGCCAGAAAGACGATCTTGGTATGCGACAAATGCAGTGCAGAAGTCGATGAGGGAAAGGGTGCGGTGATGCGCGTCACGTTCACGGACGCACGCCGCGGGTCGAAGCAGGCCGATCTCTGCGACGCGTGCGCCGGCTCGATGCCCGGAAACGCGGTGGCGCGACGCGGCCGCAAGCCGAAGTCCCTGGCGTAACCTCGCGGGGGGGCGGTGGCCCCCCTGCCACGTTTCCCGCACTTTGCGGCCTCCGTACGAAGTGCGGGCAGAGGCCCGGACTACCATGGCGACTTTGGGCCTCTCGCTCGTCGTCGGGCCGGCGCATGCCGGCAAGGTCGCGCTCCTGCTCGAGCGCTTCCTCGCCGACCTCGATCGCGACCCGTGGCTGGTCGTGCCGAACCGTGCGGACGTGGATCGTGTCGAGCGGGAGCTGATCGCGCGGCGCGGGGCGCTGCTGGCCGGCACGATCACGACGTTCGACGGGCTCTTCGAGCACGTCGCCCGCGCCGGCGGCGACGTCCGCCGGGTGATCGGGCCGACGGAGCGCTCGCTGCTCGTGCGGCGCGTCGTCGCGGGGGCGCACCTCGACGGCCTCGGCACCTCGGCGCGATTCACGGGCTTCGCCGACGCGCTCGGGATCGCGCTGGGGGAGCTCGACGCCGGCCTGGTCGCGCCCGAGCAGCTGGACGGTGACGTCGCGGGGCTCGTCGCCGCCTACCGGGCCGAGCTCGAACGGGTCGGCGCCTGGGATCGTGAGGCCCTCCGACGGCATGCCGTAGAGCGCCTCGCCAGGGAGCTCACGGCGTGGGACGGCAGGCCCGTGCTCGCCTACGGCTTCGAGGACCTGACGGGCGCGGAGTGGAGCCTCCTCCGTGCGCTCTCGGGGCGCGCCGACGTGCACGTCTCCCTCCCGTACGAGCCGGGTCGCGCGGTCTTCGCCTCGCTCCGGCGGACTGCCGAGGACCTCGTCGAGCTGGCCGACGGCCGCGTCACGGAGCTCGCTCCCGCATCGGTGAGGTACCTGCCGCCGGCGCTCGCCCACCTGGAGCGGCAGCTGTTCGAGGACGACGGCGCGGCAGCTCCGCTCGACGCGACGATCCGCTTCCTCGAAGGCGCGGGCCGACGCGGGACACTCGAGCTCGTCGCCCAGGAGATCCTTGCGATCACGGCGGCGGGCACGCCGCCGGAGGAGATCGCGGTCGTCTGCCCGTCGCTCGATCGGCTGCGGCCTGCACTGGAGACGGTCTTCGGGTCGTTCGCGATTCCCGCCGCGATCGAGGCCCGCTCGCGCCTGGCGCAATCGCCCCCCGGGCAGGCGCTGCTCTCGCTGCTCCGCTTCGCGTGGCTCGGCGGCACTCGCCGGGAGCTGTTCCGGTTCCTGCGCACCCCGTACTCGGGGCTCTCGCGCCAGGAGGCGGACTGGCTCGAGGGACGGCTTCGCGGCCGTGCCGTGATCGAGGGCGCCCGCGTCCTGGAGCAGCTCGGCCAGCTCCGCCCGGGGAAGCGGCTGATCCCGCTCGACGTGCTCGTCGACGGCGCGCAGGCACCCGTCGCCGCCGTCCGCAGCGTCGCCGCCGGCATGCTGCGCAGCGCTCACGGGATGCAGGCGCCGCCGACCGGGGAGCACGCCCGGCGTGAGCTCCGCGCCCACGACGCGATCGCGAGCGTGCTCGACGAGCTCGAGCGGGTCGGCGAGACGGGGTCACCCGTGTCGCGCGAGGACGTGATCGCGGGGCTCGAGCGGGCCGACGTCCGGGGTGACGGCGCAGGGGAGCCGGGGCGTGTCGCGGTGCTCGACCTGATGCGCGCACGGACACGCCGCTTCGACGTCGTCGTCGTCGTCGGCCTCGAGCAGGGGACGCTGCCACGCCGCGCCACGCCGTCACCGTTCCTCGACGACGACGCGCGGCGCGCGCTCGACGAGCGCGGTGCCCGGCTGCTCCGGCCCGACGCGGCCTCGCGCGACCGCTACCTCTTCTACACGGCCTGCACCCGCGCGCGGCGACGCCTCGTGCTGGCGCGCGAAGCCGCGACCGACGAGGGCAGCCCGCGCGAGGCGAGCCCGTTCTGGGCCGCGGTGCGGGGGCTCTTCGACCCCGATGACGTCCGTGCGCAGACGACGCGCAGGCCGTTGAGCCGTCTCGCGTGGCCCCTCGAGGAGGCGCCCACCGAGCGCGAGCGCCTCCGTGCGCTCGCCCGTGTCGTCGCTACCGACCCGAGCGGCGCCGAAGCGCTCGCGCTCGCGAACGGCTGGGAGCGGCGCCTGCGACGAGCCCGGCGGGCCTTCTCTCGCCCGACCGGCGTCCGCCAACCTGCCGCGATCGCGGTGCTCGGCGGCCGCGAGACGTTCCGCGTGACCGACCTGGAGCGGATGGCCGGCTGCTCCGCGGCGTGGTTCGTGGAACGGCACCTGCGCCCGGGTCAGATCGACCAGCAGCTCGACGCGAGGATGCGAGGCTCGATCGCACACGTTGCGCTCCAGCGCTTCTACACGAGGCTCCCGGGCGCCGTGCCCGGCGCCGACCGGGTCACCCCTGCGAACGTCGAGGACGCGGTGCGGCTGATGAGCGAGTGCGTCGACAGCGCGCTCGAGAGCGGCCTCAGGATCGACGTCAGCGAGCTCGCGCGGCGCGAGCTCGGCGAGTCGCTGCGCCGCGACCTGGAGCTGCTCGTGCGCGCCGAGGCCGAGAGCCGGTCGACGTTCGCCCCGCGCCAGCTCGAGGTGGCGTTCGCGTCGTACGAGCTGGCGCCGGGCGTGGCGGTGAGCGGCAAGATCGACCGCGTCGACGTCGACGCCATGAGCGCCCGCGGGATCGTGGTCGACTACAAGTCCGGGAGCGCGCCCTCCGCGAGGCAGATCCACGACGAGGACCGGCTGCAGATCCCGCTCTACCTGCTCGTGCTGCGGGACCAGCTGGGCCTCGAGCCGGTCGGCGGCGTGTACATGCCCGTCGGCGGCGGCCGACGGCCGCGCGGCATGCTGCTCGACGGCGACGAGAAGGTGGCCGGGTTCGCCGCCGCCGACTACCTCGAGGGAGACGCGTTCGGTGCGGAGCTGGAGCACGCCCGCGAGACGGCGGTCGCCCTCGTCGAGCGGGCGAGGCAGGGGGACGTCCGCCACGACCCGCGCGGCGGAGACTGCCCCGCATGGTGCGACCTGTGGCGCATCTGCCGCAAGGAGCGCCCGTGACGCGCGCCCCCAACCCGCAGCAGCGCGCAGCGATCCGCGCCACGGGGACGATCTTCGTCGACGCGGGCGCGGGCACCGGGAAGACCGCCGTGCTCGTCGAGCGGTTCGTGGACGCGGTCGTCGGCCGGGGGCTCGACGTCGACTCGTTGCTCGTGATCACCTACACAGAGCGTGCGGCGGGCGAGCTGCGGGCGCGGATCCGTGAGCGCCTCGCCGAGCTCGGCCGCGCCGACGTCTCACGCGACTTGGACGGCGCGTGGATCTCGACCATCCACGGCTTCTGCCGCCGTCTGCTCGTCTCGTACCCGCTCGTCGCCGGCATCGACCCACGCTTCCGCGTGCTCGACGACGCGCAAGCGCGGGTGATCCAGGGTGAGGCGTACACGCGGGCGCTGGAGGAGTTCTGCGCCGCCGGCGAGGACGCGCGCTGGCAGCTGCTCGCCACCTACGGTGCCTCGGGCCTCCGCTCGATGCTCGTCGGCGTCTACGACACGCTGCGCTCTGCGGGGCGAGGGCTCGCGCTGGAGCCCGCGGCGCACGAGCCCGTCGCCGAGCGGGTGGGGGAGCTGCAGGACGCGGCGCGGGCGCTCGCCGGAGACCCGGCGGCGACGGAGGCGCAGCGCGCGGCCGCCGCCGGTGCGCTGCAGCTCGTGGAGGAGACGACGCTGCCGGAGCGGCTGCTCGCCCTCGACGAGTTCCGCGCCCGGGGCGTGCGGGCCGCTTCCTTCAACGAGGCGCGTGACGCCGTCCGTGCGGCCGCGCTGGAGGAGCTCGCGGCCCGTGACCGCGAGCTGCTGCAGGAGCTGCTCGACTGCTTCGCGCGCGCGTACACCACTGCGAAGGACCGCGAGTCGGCCCTCGACTTCGAGGACCTGCAGCTGCGGGCGCGCGACCTGCTGCGCGGCAGCGAGGAGATCCGCGAGCGCGAGCAGCTGCGCTTCCGCGCGATCATGGTCGACGAGTTCCAGGACACGAACCGCCTGCAGTGCGAGCTCATCGACCTCCTCGCCGACGGGCCGCCGAAGGAGGTGTTCTTCGTCGGCGACGAGTTCCAGTCGATCTACGGCTTCCGCCACGCCGATGTCGCCGTCTTCCGCGAGCGCCGTGATGCCGCCCCGGAGGTGCTCCCCCTGACGCTCAACTACCGGTCGCGTCCGGAGGTGCTCGCGGCCGTCAACGAGCTGTTCGGTGAGACGTTCGGTGACGCCTTCCGGGCGCTGGAGCCTGCCGGCGGGTACGAGGACGCCGCGCTCGGGGCGCCCTTCGAGCTGCTGGTCACCGACAAGGCCTCGTATGCGGGCTCCGGCACCCACTGGCGGCGCGCCGAGGCGCGGCACGTCGCCCGCCGCGTGCGGGAGCTCGTCGACTCGGGCGTCGCCACACCCGGCGAGATCGTGCTCCTGTTCGCCGCCGGCACCGACGCCGAGTGGTTCGAGCAGGAGCTCGCCGAGCTCGACCTGCCCACGTACCGGATGACGGGCCGGCGCTACTTCGGGCAGCAGCAGGTGGTCGACCTGCTCTCCTACCTCCGCCTGCTCCACAACCGCTACGACGACGAGGCGCTGCTCTCGGTGCTCGCCTCTCCTTTCGTCGGGGTCTCCAACGACGCGTTGATCCTGATCCGCGCCGCCGCGGAGCGCCGGCCGATCTTCAAGGGCATCGAGCGCTCGCTCCCGGGCCAGCTGTCGGACGAGGACGTCCGGCTGGTGCGCGCCTTCCTGCAACGCTACGAGCGCCTCGTCGAGGTCGCGGGACGGGTCTCGCTGGAGCTGCTCTGCGAGCGGGTGCTCGTCGAGCACGACTACGACCTCGCGGTGCTCGCCCGCCGCGACGGCCGCCGCCGCTACGCGAACCTCCGCAAGCTCGCCCGCCTGGCCCGCTCCTTCGAGGAGCTGCGGGGCCCCGACCTCGAGGGCTTCGTCCGCTTCGTCGCGGAGCAGGAGTCGGCCGGCGCCCAGGAGCTCGACGCCGTCTCGGAGGAGGAGGGGGCGGACGCCGTGCGCCTGCTCACGATCCACGCCGCCAAGGGTCAGGAGTTCAAGGTCGTGGTCGTGGCGGACGCCGGGCGGGATCGTATGCGCACCGACGAGATCCTCTGCCTCTCCGACGGGCGCTTCGGCTTCAAGGTTGCGCATCCCGCCACCGGAGCGCGTGTCGGGACGGCGTCCTACGAGGATGTGAAGGGCGTGCGGGAGGCGGCCGAGGACGCCGAGCGGCTGCGCCTCTACTACGTGGCTATGACGCGGGCCATGGAGCGGCTGATCGTCTCCGGCTCCGTCGACGTCGAGGCGGCGACGCCTGAGCGAACCCCGATCGCCTGGGTGCTCGACCGGCTCGACCTCGCCGCCGAGGTGGTCGCGACGGACGGTCCCGCCGAGTTCACCCGTGGCCGCGCCACCCTCGTCCTGCGCGCCGATCGTCACGCCGCGGCCACCCACCGCGCGCCGGCCCTCGTCGACGACGGCGAGGTCACGCCGGAGGAGGTCGGCCAGCTGGCCCTGTTCGAAGGCACGGTCGAGCCGCTGCCGCCCGTCGCACCCCGGCTGCACGAGCTGCCGAGGATCCCGGAGCCGCCGTCGACCCGGGTCGCCCGCCTCTCCTACAGCGCGATCGCGCTCTACGAGCGCTGCTCCTACCGCTACTGGGCAGAGCGTGTCGCGGGCATGCGGCCGGCGGCGTGGAGTCGCGGAGACGAGGGCGGAGGCTCCCTGCACGCGACGGAGGTCGGCGACGCCGTGCACCGGCTCCTCGAGCTGATCGACCTCTCCGCCCCGCGCGTGCCCGACGACCTGGGCCAGCGGGTGGAGGCCTGGTACCCGACCGTGACGCCGCCCGAGCTCGAGCGCATCCGGGGGCTCGTCACCTCGTACGTCGACTCCGACCTCGCGCGACGAATCGCCGTTCTGCCAGGCGTGCGGCCGGAGCGGCCGTTCGCGTTCGAGCACGACGGCGTCGTCGTCAACGGCCGGCTCGACGTCCTCTGGCGGCAGGGCACCGAGGCCCTCGTCCTCGACTTCAAGACGAACGCGCTCGAGGGGCGGGCGCCGTCCGGGATCGTCGAGGACGAGTACCGCGTGCAGCGGCTCGTGTACGCGCTCGCCTGCCTGCGCTCCGGCGTGGAGCGGGTGGAGGTGGTGTACCACTTCCTGGAGGAGCCGGACGCCGTCGTCTCCTCGACGCTCGTCGCCGCCGACACGCCCGAGCTGGAGCGGGAGCTCTCCGACCTGATCGCCCGGATCCGCGCCGGGGAGGCACGGCCCACGCCGAGCCCGTTCGCGTGCTCCGGCTGCCCCGCACTGGACGTCGTCTGCGGCGGCCCGCGCCTCGGCGGCCCCTGGCCCGGCGAGCCGGTGCCCGAGCTGGCCGCAGCCGGGTAGCGCCGTGCGGGTCGCGGCCCTCTACGACATCCACGGGAACCTGCCGGCCCTCGAAGCGGTGCTCGAGGAGATCGCCGGGGAGGACGTCGACGCCGTCGTGGTCGGCGGCGACCTCGTCTCCGGCCCGTTCCCCGCGGAGACGCTCGACCTGGTCGCGAGCGTGCCCGGTGTCCTGTTCGTGCGCGGCAACGCCGACCGGGACGTGCTGGAGCGCGACGAGGGCCACGGCGGCGCGTGGTGCGCCGACCGGCTCGGCGTCGAGCGCCTCGCGCAGGTCGCCTCCTGGCCGCTGACCGTCCGACTGGACGTCGACGGTCTCGGCCCGGTGACGTTCTGCCACGCCACGCCGCGCTCCGACGACGAGATCGTGACGCGCATCAGCCCGGACGAGGGCCTGGCCGCCGCGTTCGCCGGTGTCGGCGTGGCCGTCGTCGGTCATACGCACGTGCAGTTCGACCGGCGTGTCGCGTCGCTCAGGGTGGTCAACGCGGGAAGCGTCGGCATGGCGTACGAGGGGCGCAGAGGTGCCTACTGGGCCATGTTCGGGCCCGGTGTCGAGCTGCGCCGGACGGAGTACGCGGTCGATGCGGCGGTCGCGCGGATCAGGGCCGTCGACTCCCCGATGGGCGACGAGCTGATCGGCTGGCTGCTCGAGCCGCCGGACCCCGGCGAGGCAACCGAGCACTTCGAGGGGCTGCGTGGCGCGTAGCTACGTCGCGGAGGCGCGCCGACGCGGGCTCGGCCGCCGACGCGAGCGCATCGCGCCGATCCTCGACCGTCTGGCGGTCGAGCACGCCGACGCCCGGATCGCCCTCCGCTTCCGCACCGACGTCGAGCTGCTCGTCTCCGTGATGCTCTCCGCGCAGACCACGGACGTCACCGTGAACCGCGTCACCGCGCGCCTGTTCCGGAAGTACCGGCGGCCCGAGGACTACCTGGCCGTGCCGCGGGAGGAGCTCGAGCGAGACATCTTCGAGACTGGCTTCTACCGGCAGAAGGCGAAGGCGATCCGCGGCACGATGCGCCTGCTGCTCGAGGAGTTCGACGGCCGCGTGCCGCGCGGCCTGGACGAGCTGCTGCGGCTCCCGGGAGTCGCGCGGAAGACCGCGAACGTGGTCGCCGCCGAGCTCGGGGCGCCGCAGGGGATCGTGGTCGACACCCACGTGCGTCGGCTGTCGCAGCGACTCGGGCTCACCCGCGAGGACGACCCGGTGAAGATCGAGCGCGATCTCCTGCGCGTCGTCCCCGGGGCCGACTGGCACCGTTTCCCTCACCTGCTGATCTGGCACGGCCGGCGCGTGTGCGACGCCCGGCGGCCCCGCTGCGAGGAGTGCGTGCTCGCCGACCTCTGCCCCTCGTCACGGGCAGGTCCGAGCTGAGATCCGACCCGAGGTGAGGCTTCCGCCTCATCCGCCGGGCGGGGCCCCGGCGCCTCAGGGGCGCACCCAGTGCTGCACGACGAGGTCGTCGCCGAACGACTGCTCCGCGAGGAGCGCGTAGCGGGGAGTGGTGACGACGTCGCGGGCGGCATCGACTGCGCCGGCCCAGGGCGTGCGCAGGACGACCCAGACGCCGTCCCCCCTGCCGATCGCGGCGAGGCGCGCGTCGGGCGCGTAGTGCGAGTACGCCGGCGCGGCACGTGGGGGGAGGACGACGACCGTCTCCGCCGCGCCGCGCCGGGACTCGACGAAGCGTGCGGCTCGCCGCCAGTCGGCCGGCGGCCCGGTGGCCGACACGACGACCAGGGCCGCGACCGGAGCCGCCAGGGCCGCCGCCGTGGCTCCCGCGGCGTACCGGCGGTCACCGATCGCGGCGATTCCGCAGCCGGCCGCGAGCGCGACCCCGGGGAG
>JAOUEK010000013.1 GCA_029858755.1 Thermoleophilia bacterium | reverse complement strand
GTGCAGCTGGGGGGAGCCCGATTCGCCTCCGACCGTCGTTGCTCGAGCCTCGAGCACCCGCGCCGACGCGGATACGATCCGGTGCGTGGAGTTCGAGACGCGCGCCATCCATGCAGGGCAGGAGCCCGATGCCGCCACCGGCTCGGTGACGACGCCGATCTACCAGACCTCGACGTTCGCCCAGGAGGCGGTCGGGGTCCACAAGGGCTACGACTACGCGCGCGTGGCCAACCCGACCCGCACGGCGTTGGAGGAGTGCCTCGCCTCGCTGGAGTCGGCCGATTACGGGCACGCGTTCTCGTCCGGCCTCGGCGCCACCACCACGCTGATGCACCTGGTCGATCCCGGGCAGCGCGTCGTCTGCGTGAACGACGTCTACGGCGGCGTCTACCGCATGTTCTCGCAGGTCTACGAGCCCAAGGGGTACGCCTTCTCGTACCTCACGCCCGAGGAGATCTCCACCGGTCTTGCCGACCACCTCGACGACCGCACCCGCCTCGTCTGGATCGAGTCGCCGACGAACCCCTTGCTCAACATCGTCGACATCAGGGCGGCAGCCCAGGCGGCGCACGCCGCGGGCGCGCTGCTCGTCGTCGACAACACGTTCGCCTCGCCGTACCTGCAGCGGCCGCTCGAGCTGGGGGCCGACGTCGTGCTGCACTCCACGACGAAGTACCTCGGCGGCCACTCCGACGTCGTGGGCGGGTTCGCCGGCACGAACGACCCGACCGTGTCGGAGCGGCTCCGCTTCCTGCAGAAGTCCCTCGGCGCCGTCCCCGGCCCCTTCGACGCCTGGCTCGTGCTGCGTGGGCTGAAGACGCTGGCGGTGCGCATGCAACGACACTGCGAGAACGCGCGCGCCGTGGTCTCCTTCCTCCAGGGTCACCCCCGCGTCGAGCGTGTCCTCTATCCCGGCCTTCCCGAGCACCCGGGGCACGAGATCGCCGCACGCCAGATGGGCGACTTCGGCGGCATGGTCTCCTTCCTCGTCGAGAGCGAGGAGGCAGCGGTCGAGCTCGTCGCGCGGCCGGCGGTGTGGACGCTCGCCGAGTCGCTCGGCGGAGTGGAGAGCCTGATCGAGCACCCGTACCGCATGACCCACGCCTCCACCGCCACCGCCCCGTTCGCTGCGCCCCGCAACCTGATCAGGCTCTCGGTCGGCATCGAGGCCGCCGACGACCTCGTCGCCGACCTCGAGCAGGCGCTCGCGGCGGTCCCCGCGGGCGCGTGAGGCAGAACAGGGGCCAGGGTCAGGTCGTGCGCGCCGACACCCGTGTGCGAATGCAAGACCTGACACTCGCAGGGACGTCCGTGGGGCTCGCGGAGTGCTGAGAGCGGGCCCCATCGACGTGCATCACCTCGGCCTCGAGCGGTGCGTCGGCACGTACCTGCTCGAGACCGAGGAGGGGCTGGCGCTGTTCGACACCGGCCCCAGCGTCTCCCTGGACGGGCTGCGCGCCGGGCTCGCGGAGCACGGCGTGGGGCTGGACGACCTCGATCATCTGCTCCTCTCGCACATCCACCTCGACCACGCCGGGGCTGCGGGCGCGATCGTGCGCGAGCAGCCGCGAATCCGGGTACACGTGTCCGAGATCGGGGCCCCGCACCTGATCGACCCGACGAAGCTCGAGGCGAGTGCGCGGCGGCTCTACGGCGACTCCTTCGACACGCTGTGGGGGGAGCTCACGCCCGTGCCGGCGGCGAACGTCGAGATCGTCGGGGAGCGAGTGCTCGGGCTCGAGTGCTTCCCCACCCCGGGGCACGCGCGGCACCACGTCTCCTACCTCGACGCCGAGGGCACGCTGTACTCCGGCGACGCGGCAGGCGTGCGGCTGGCGCCGTCTCGCTTCGTGCTGCCGCCGTTGCCTCCGCCCGACGTCGACCTGGAGGCGTGGGAGCTGACGATCCAGGCGGCCGAGCAGCGAGCCCCGGCCCGCCTCGCCTGCGTGCACTTCGGGATGTTCGAGGACGTCGAAGACCACCTGGCCCGGCTCCGGGAGACGCTGCACCGCTGGTCGGAGTGGGTCGGCCACGGCATGGACGAGGAGACCTTCTCGACCGCTGTGCGAGCCGACGTCGCCGCGAGCGATCCGGACGACGTCGACCACTACCTCACGGTCGTCCCGGCGTGGCACGGCTACCGGGGCCTCGAGCGCTACTGGCGCAAGCGCCGCGAAGCGCCGGCCGGTGCGTAGCGCGCTCGCACCGCTCGCGCATCGCGACTTCAGGCTGCTCTTCCTCGGACGCGCCGTCTCCTTCGCGGGCAGCGCGATGGCGCCGGTTGCGCTCGCCTTCGCCGTGCTCGAGCTCGGCGGATCGGCGACCGACCTCGGCATCGTGCTCACGGTCGCGATCCTCCCTCAGCTCCTGTTCCTGCTGATCGGTGGCGTCGTCGCCGACCGGCTGCCGCGGCACCTGATCATGGTCTCGTCGAACGCCCTCTCCGGGCTCGCGCAGGGCGCCGCAGCGGTGCTCCTGCTCACGGGGCGCGCGGAGATCTGGCACCTGGCGGTGATCGCAGTCGTCCGGGCGGTGGCGAGCTCCTTCTTCTTCCCTGCGCAGCAGGGGATCGTGCCGCAGCTCGTGCCCCGCGCCATGCTGCAGCCGGCGAACGTCCTGCTGCGCTTGACCCTCAACGTGACCACGATCGGCGGGGCCGCGCTCGGCGGGATCGTCGTCGCGGCGGCAGGCCCGGGGTGGGCGATCGGCTTCGACGCGCTGACCTACCTCGCGGCCGCGGCGATCCTCCTCCCGATGCGGGTGGCGGCGCCCGCGCGCGACGCGGCGACGAGCTTCGTCATGGAGCTCCGGGACGGCTGGGACGAGTTCCGCGCCCGGACCTGGCTGTGGGTGGTCGTGATCGGGTTCGCGTTCTCCAACGGCGCCTCGTCCGCGGCGACCCAGGTGCTCGGTCCGATCGTCGCCAAGGAGGCGCTCGGAGGCGCGTCGGTGTGGGGCCTCGCGCTCGCGGGACAGGGCGTCGGCCTCGTGCTCGGCGGGCTGCTCGCGCTCCGCTACCGTCCCTCGCGACCGCTGCGCAGCGGCGTGGCCGTGATGCTGCTCGTGGTGCCACCACTGGCGCTGCTCGCGCTCGAGGCGCCGTGGCCGGCACTGGCGGCCTCGATGGTCGGGGGCGGGATCGCGATCGAGCTGTTCTCGGTGTTCTGGGACACGAGCCTCCAGGGGCACGTGCCCAACGCGGTGCTCTCACGCGTGTACGCCTGGGACGCACTCGGGTCGCTGGTGCTGATGCCGGCGGCGTTCGCGGTCGTCGGCCCCGTGAGCGCCGCGATCGGGATCACGGCGACGCTGTGGGCGTGCGCCGCGATCGTCGCCGTCGCGATCACGGCCCAGCTCGCGTCTGGCAGCGTCAGGCAGCTGCCCCGGCCCGACCTGGGATAGCCAACGGCCGCGACCGGCGTCGGACACTGCGCCATCGGTGTGTCTGACACCTGCCCCCAGGGTCGTCTACCCTCCCGCCGTGACCCGCGAGGAGCGCGTGATGCTCGATGCGTACCGGGGTGTCTCGGACGTGGTCGAGGTTCCCGGCGCCGTCGTCCTTCTCGTCCCGGAGGCACCCGGCTCGCCGATGCTGAACCGGGTCGTCGGCCTCGGCAGCAGCGGCCCGGCGACCGAGGAGCAGTTGGACGCGGCCCTGTCGGTCGTGCCCTCCGGCACGCGCTTCTACGTCGCCGTCGCCCCCGACGCGGAGCCGTCCGAGCTCGCGCCGTGGCTCTCGGCGCGCGGGCTCGAGCCGGGATGGGGCTGGATGGCGTTCCGCCGCGGCGTCGAGGCGGCGCCCGCGGTGGAGACCGTGCTCGAGCTGGTCGACGTCGAGAGCCCGCGGCAGCGGGCCGCTTTCGCCCGCATCGTGCGGCAGGGCTACGACCTGCCGGAGGAGGTCGAGCGGCGCCTCGCCGGCACGCCCGACACGGCCGGCTGGGGCTGCCTGCTCGCCGTCGACGGCGGCGAGCCGGCCGGCGCCGCGGCGCTCTTCGTGGCGGACGGCGTCGGCTACCTCGGCTTTGCCGCCACCCTGCCGGCACACCGCGGCAAGGGCGCCCAGAGCGCGCTCCTCGCCGAGCGGATCCGCCGGGCCGCCACGGCACGCTGCGACCTGGTGATCACGGAGACGGGCGAGCGGCGCGACGATCTCCCCTCGAACTCGTACAGGAACATCCTGCGGGCGGGCTTCGAGGAGGTCGGGGTCACCGCCAACTGGGTCGGCACGGCGGCCTGAGCGAAGGGCCGCGGTCAGGCGGCGCCGTCGACTGCGTGGGCACGCAGGTCGCCGAGGGCCGCGAACTCGAGCGCTGACGCGTGCGTCGCGGCGAGCACGACCGGGGGCGCAACGTCGGCCTCGAACGCCTCGCGCCAGCGATCGGCGCAGACGCACCAGCGGTCGCCCGGGCGCAGCCCCGGGAAGCCCCACTCGGGCCGCGGCGTGGAGAGGTCGTTGCCGACCGAGGCGCTGAAGGCGAGGAACGCCTCCGTCATCTCGGCGCAGACGACGTGGACACCGACGTCCTGCTGACCGGTGCGGCACGTGCCGTCGCGGTAGAAGCCCGTCACGGGATCGCGTCCACACGGCTCCAGCTCCCCGCCGATCACGTTCTGCCCCGCCTCGATGCCGTCACCCACGCAGCCGAGCGTAGCCCGAGCCGGCCCGCGTCGCGAGCCTGCTCCGCTACGCGAAGCCCGTGACGAGCCAGCGCCGGCGGCGGAAGCGGGCGCCCATCGCCAGCAGGCGCACGACGACGAGCACCGCGAGTGCGAGCCACACTCCCCTCACGCCCCGGTCGCCGACGAGCACGATGACGAGCAGCGTGGCGGTGACGACGAACGCACCGACCATCGACAGGGCGATGAACGGCCCGTCGCTCGCGCCGATCAGGATCCCGTCGAGCGCGAACACGGCGCCGTTCAGGGGCTGCATCAACGCAAACACCGGCCACAGCTCCCGACATTGCTCCAGCACGGCGGCGTCAGACGAGAAGACACGGGGGAGCACGCTGCCGAGGGCGAGCAGCAGCAGGGTGAACCCGGCGCCGGTCGCGACCGAGAGCTGGATCATGCGGACGCTCGCCCGGTACGCGTCCTCGGGTCGCCCGGCGCCAAGCTCGCGTCCGACGATGATCTGCCCGGCGATCGCGATCGAGTCGAGCACGAGGGCGAGGAAGATCCAGAGCTGGAACCCGATCTGGTGCGCGCCGAGCGGCGCGTCCCCGAAGCGGGCGACGACGGCGCCGGCGAGCACGAACGATGCGAGCAGGGACGCCGTCCGCACGAAGATGAACGTGCCCAGGCGGAGCAGCCGCCGGGCGAGGGAAGGCACGAAAGCCGTGCGGCCCGGGCCGACGCGCCGCAGGATCGCCCACACGAAGAGCCCGCCCATCGCCGTCTGGGCGATCGCCGTCCCCCACGCCGAGCCCCGGATGCCCCAGCCGAAGCCGTAGACGAAGAGCACCTCGAGCACCACGTTGACCGCGTTCCCGGCGATCACGATCACGAGCGGCGTGCGCAGGTCGGACACCCCGCGCAGGAACCCCTGGCCGCCGAGCGCGAGGAACGCCGACGGCAGCCCGAGCGAGACGATACGCAGGTACGTGACGGCGAGGTCGGCGGCGCGACCCTCGACACCCAGCGCGGCGACGATCGGGGCGGCGAGCGCGATCAGGAGCGCCGTGAGCAGGACACCCACCGCGAGCGACAGCCAGAGCGCCTGCGCCCCCATGCGCGCTGCGGTCTCGTCGTCGCCCGCCCCCGTGGCGCGGGAGACCTGGGCGGTCGTCCCGTACTGGAGGAAGTTGAACAGCGCGAGCACGGTGAGCACCGTCGCGGCGGCGCCGAGCGCAGCCAGCTCGGCTCGGCCGAGGTGGCCGACGATCGCGGTGTCGACCAGGATGTACAACGGCTCCGCGGCGAGCGCGCCCAGTGCGGGGACGGCCAGGCGGAGGATGTCGCGGTCGTACCGCGAGCGGAGCGCCGGGCGGGATCGGGAGGCGCGCTGTGTCATCGAGGCCTCCGACCGCGAGCGCGGCCGGGGCTCCGCTGATTCTCGCGGCACAGCTGCTCGAGCGGCAGTGATGCGTTCTCCCTCGTACGACCCCGGAGGGGACTCAGAGCTCGCTGCGACCTGAGTCAATGGGCCGCGAACGTGGGCGGCTTCGCCACCGGGGAGTCCGCTCGGCGCATTCCCGAGCTGCGGGGAGTCGAGGCCTCGCGGCCCAGACAGCGGCCGCCTTCGGGGATCGTCGCGATCGGGAATCCACTCGCAGGACTCCCAATCTGCGGGGAGCGGCGGTCTGCGGTGCTAGGACGCCTCGCCGCGGCGGACGATGCGGGCGCCGCTCGACTGTGCGAGCGCCTTCATCACGATCTCGTCGATGTTCACGTGCAACGGCCGCGTCAGCGCGAAGAGCACACAGTCCACGACGTCATCCGCAGTCGGTGTGTCGACGCCCTCGTACACGGCTGCGGCCTTGCGCTCGTCGCCCTTGAAGCGGGTGCGGGAGAACTCGGTGCCGGTGACGAGCCCCGCGTCGACCGTGGTGATGCGTATCGGCCGCCCGAGCAGGTCCTCCCGCAGCGCGTACACGAACCCGCGGAGGCCGAACTTGGCGGCGATGTAAGAGGCGCCGTTGGGGTATGCCTGCCGGCCGGCGACCGAGCCGGTGAAGAGGATGTGACCGCCGTCGCGGATGTGCGGCAGGCAGAGTCGCGTCATGCGCATCGCCCCGTCGACGTTCGTGTGCACCACGGCCGCCTCGTCCTCGGGCGTCGACTCCCAGAACGGGGCGCGGCCGAGCGCGAGGCCTGCGTTGTTGTAGAGGATGTCGATCCCGCCGCCGAGCGCGTCGACGGCGTCGGCGACGAACGCGCGCGCACCCTCCTCGTCCGTCACGTCGAGCCGCAACGCGACGTCGGCGTCGATCCGCTCGACGCGGCGTGCTCCGCCGACGACCCGCACGCCGGCCTCCCGGAGCCTGCGCACCGTGACCGCGCCGATGCCCGACGAGGCCCCGGTGACGATCGCGGTCCGACCCGCCAGCTCCACGGCGGGAGCCTACATCGGGAACGCACAGATCCCCCGTTCGAGGGACGCCCGCAGCCCCCGGCGCCCCGAAGACTGAGCGTGTGCACACCGATCGAGCGAACGTGACGGCACCGACGCCGGGCAGCCTCTCCGGCACCGCGTGGCAGCGCATCGAGAGCGCCGTCCGCCAGGCGGTACCGGCGGAGAAGGCGTCCGCGCTGCTGGACGAGATCCACGCTGCGCTCGCGGACGACGGCGTGGCGCCGGGTTGGGTCGACCTCGCCACGGAGAAGGCGCTCCTGGAACAGGAGGTCGAGCTCGCCGCCAGCGTCGATCCGCTCACCGGCCTCCGCAACCGCAGCCGCTTCTTCGACGACCTGCGCCGCGAGTTCGCGGCGGCGCGGCGCTACGACCATCCGCTGTCGCTGCTCACGCTCGACGTCGACGGCCTCGCCAACGTCAACGCCGCGCAGGGCTACGACGCCGGCGACCGACTGCTGCTCGTCGTCTCCGAGCTGCTGCTCTCGCGACTGCGCGTCAGCGACATCGCGGCCCGGATCGGCGACGACGACTTCTCCGTGATCCTCCCGCACACGCCGCTCGACGGCGCGCGCATCCTCGCCGATCGGATCCGTGACGCCCTCGGCGACTGGATCCACGCGGGCGTGGCGACGCTGACGCCGGACGTCACCTCCCCGGCCGAGCTGCTGCAGCGCGCCGACCGCAACCTCGTCGACTCGCGCTAGGCAGCACTCGACCCGGTCCGGCACCGGGCTCCGACGTGCCGCCGCCCGTCAGTCGGCGGCGAGCTCGACCCGGTCGATCGTAATCGGCGTCGTCGGCCGGTCGCGCCCGTCGCGGTCGGCCACCGAGATCGCGTCCACGACGTCGAGGCCGGCGGTGACGTGCCCGAACACGGTGTGCTTGCCGTCGAGCCAGGGGCAGGCCTCGGCGGTGACGACGAAGAACTGGGAGCCGTTCGTGTTGGGCCCGGCGTTCGCCATCGCCAGGGCGCCGCGCACGACCGGGTGGTCGTTCGGCTCGTCCTCGAACGTGTAGCCGGGGCCGCCGGTGCCGTCGCCGCGAGGGCAGCCGCCCTGGATCATGAAGTCGGGGATCACGCGGTGGAAGGAGAGGCCGTCGTAGAACCCCTCGCTCACCAGCTTGGTGAAGTTCTCCACCGTCTTCGGGGCGTCGGCGGAGTGGAGCTCCACCTCGATCGGGCCGTTCGTCGTATGCAGCGTTGCTCGAGTCATGGACAGGACGCTAGCAATCATGTGGCCCTTAACAGATCGCCAACAGCGTCGCCGCTGGCGACGAACGTACACTGCGACGATGGCCAGCGCGGAGCCGCTTCCCGGCACGTTCGCCCACGGCGAAGCTGCCCAGGAGCTCGCTTCCAGCTGGCGGCGCCTGACCCGTGCCGCGACCTTCGTGGCGCTGCTGACGAGCCCCGCGCTCTACGTCTGGTTCACGCAGCAGCAGGGGTGGAGCTGGTGGACGGCCCTGCTCGCGTCGCTCGCGATGGTCGTCGTCTTCCGCGGCCTGGTCGACCTCCTCTTCCACCGGCTGATCCCGTGGCCGAGCCTGTTCGGGCTCGACAGCCCCGCGTTGCGCGAGGACGACGTGGTCGCCCGGCGCCGCGTGTGGTTCTGGCGCTTCTGGCTGAAGCTCGCGATCGTCGCCGGCCTGCTCTGGTTCCTCGCCTCGCGATTCCTCAGCGCGGACCTGCTGATCCAGATCCTGCCGCTGATGGTGATGCTGCCGCTCTTCCTGGTCTTCAACTTCGTGATCCTCTTCGGCCCGCTGCTGCTGATGAACCTGTCGCAGATCCAGGCCTTCGAGCCCGGCGACGCGCAGTGGGGCGTGAAGCTCGACGACGTGCGCGGCCAGGTGGAGGCGAAGGAAGAGGTACGCCGGGTGGTGTCGATCTGGCAGTCGGGCGAGCAGTTCGAGCGCGCCGGCGGCAAGCGCGAGCGCGGCCTGCTCTTCCTGGGCGCGCCCGGCACCGGCAAGACGATGCTGGCGAAGGCGATCGCCACCGGCTTCAACTCGCCGTTCATCTCGATCCCGGGCTCCGGCTTCGCCGCGACCTTCATCGGCATCGACGCGATCATCGTCCGCATCCTCGCCCGGCGCGCGAAGAAGCTGGCGCGCAAGTGGGGCGGCCAGTGCATCGTCTTCATCGACGAGATCGACGCGGTCGGCATGCGTCGTCAGGCGCTCGGCCAGGGCGCCCCGGGGGCGACGGGCTACACCGGCGACCTCGACCCCTCCGGGCACCTGTTCTTCGGCCCGCACGGCGCCCTCAACCCATCGGGCGACCTGATCCTGGAGACCCGTGCGTGGCGGGAGCGGCTGTTCGCGGAGCGCGCCTCGCGCCCGCCGGCGGCACTCGGCGGCGTCTACGCGAAGCTGGAGTCGATCCGCAGCTTCATGTTCCCCGGCGGCATGGGCATGGGCGGCGGGCTCGCGCTCAACCAGCTGCTCGTGGTGATGGACGGCATCGACAACCCGCCCTTCTTCAAGAAGTTCTTCACCAACAAGGCGAACGCGTTCCTCGACGGCATCTACATCGTGCCGCGGCGTGTGGGGAAGCTGTCGCTGCGCGTGCCGGCTGCACGCCCGCGCAGGGAGCAGATCTACTTCATCGGAGCGACCAACGTCCCGATGGAGCGGCTCGACCCGGCGCTCACCCGGCCCGGCCGCATGGGGCGTCACGTGTGGTTCCGCACACCGACGCAGCAGGACCGCCTCGACATCCTCGACCTCTACATCGACAAGGTCGCGCACGACGAGGAGCTGGACGCTCCCAAGCGCCGCCACGAGATCGCCCGCGTCACGAACGGCTACTCGCCAGCGATGATCGAGCAGGTCACGTCCATGGCGCTGACCATCTCCCACCACTCCGGGCGGGAGGCGTTCACGTGGGAGGACCTCGTCGAGGCGATGACCACGCTCGAGGCGGGGACGGCGGTCGGCATCGACTACATCCCCAAGGAGACCACGGCCGTGGCGATCCACGAGGCGGGCCACGCTGCGTGCGGTCACGTGTACATGGAGGGCGCCGAGTCCACGCGGCTGTCGATCCGCATGCGCGGCGGCTCGCTCGGGCACCACCAGGCGCTCGAGAAGGAGGAGCGCTTCGGCCGCTTCCAGAGCGAGATGTTCGCGCGCCTCGTCTGGGGCCTCGGCGCGATGGCGGCGGAGCGCGTCTTCTACGGCGAGAACACCGTCGGCGTCGGCGGCGATGTGATGTCCGCGACCGCGCAGGCCGCCGCGATGGTCGGCGCCGCTGCGATGGGGCCGGAGCCCGTCCACGTGACGCCGCTGCCCAACGAGACGGAGGAGGACGCGCGCCTCCGCATCCTGCAGCGCTTCGAGAAGATCGGGGTGCAGATCATGAACCGCACGGGCGGCGGCCCGTTCATCCAAGACCCGGTCTCGGGCTCGCTGTCCGACCCGGCGAAGCGCGCGCTCGCCGCGCAGATCCTCGGGCAGGCGTACGTCGCCGCCCACAACCTCGTCGTCCACAACCGGACCGCCGTCGAGTCGATCGCCGACGCGCTGCGCGAGAAGCGCGAGATCTTCGGTGACGAGCTCCTGGAGCTGCTCGACGGAGCGAACATCACGATTCCCGACATCGACCTGTCCGACGAGTCGTCATGGCCGCCGCTGTCCTTCTCGGCCCAGTTCGGGCCAGCGCGTGCCGCGCTCCCAGAGCCGGTCTCCGGCAACGGCTCCCCGGGGGGCACGTCGTGAGCGACGCTGCTGCCGAGCGCCCGGTCGTCGACGCCGAGGTGGCGCGCCCGGTGGCGTCGCCCTCGTCCGGGTCGCGGACCGAGCGGGCCCGTCGCACGGGCTACCGGGGTCGCTTCGCGTTCGTCTACCTCACGCTCGCCGCCGTCGCGGGTGTGGGTATCGGCGCGTTCCTCGTCCTCGTCGCGAAGCCCGACTCCGGCCCCGCACAGGCGTGGTCGGAGTGGCAGCCGACGGGTACCGACCTCACGCAGGCGCGCCAGATCGCCGACCACGTCTCGAAGCAGTACCGGGTCGGCGGCAACCAGCTCGCGGTCGCGCTGATCGGCCCGCCGCGGGTGACGTCCGCGGACGGCCAGGCGGTGCAGGTGCCGATCACCGCCGTGGCGGTGCTCCCCGACACGAGCGCCGGCCTGCAGGAGGAGGACGACGTGCGCATCGTGGACACGCAGAAGACGCTCCAGGTGGTGCTCTGCGGCCTCGGCGAGAGCTGCTCGATCCCCTTCGGCGAGCCCTCGGAGGCGCGCCACACGTTGCTCCGCCGCCAGGCCCTCGAGCTGGCGCTGTACACGTTCCGCTACGTGGAGGGCATCGACTCGCTCGCAGTGCTGCTGCCGCCGGCGCTTCCCCAGACGCCCGACGGGGAGATCAGCTCAACCGCCGTCTTCCTCGAGCGCCGTGACCTGGCTGCCGAGCTGCGTCGGCCGCTCGCCGAGACGCTGACGGCCAAGACACCAGGCGTCGGCGAGATCCCGGCGCGTGAGCTGGCGACGGTCGACCGAGTCACGCTTCCCCGCGTCTTCCAGTACGCGTACCGGCAGGCGCAGGACGGCAGCGCCGTGCTGCTGTTGAGCCCCCTCGCGGCCTAGCCCGATGTCCCGCGACGCGCGCCTGGCCCGCGCCAAGGAGCGCCTCGACGGCCTTGGCTGGTGGCCGCGCCCGGTGCGGATCGACCATGTCGTCGTCCTGGTCACTCCGTGGTTCTTCCGGCTGCCGTGGTTTCGCCGCTTCGACGGCCACGCGTTCCACTTCGGGATGCTGCTGCGGAGCGCCGACGTCTCGGAGGACCTGATCACGCACGAGCTGTGCCACGTGTGGCAGATGCAGCACCACCCGGTGCGGATGCCGCTCAGCTACCTCCTCTCCGGCTACTGGAAGAACCCGTACGAGCGGCAGGCGCGGGCCGCGGTGGACGCCACGCGCCAGCCGGCCAGCTAGGCCGCCCGGCGCGGGGAGTCAGCGAAGCCGCGCGCGCGTCGGCGACCGGTTGTCGCTCGACATGGCCGCGCGCGGCTCCCGGGGTACCAGGGATGGGGCGACCGGCGGCGGCACGTCCGGGGAACGCAGTGCGCGCACTCGTTGCAGGCGAAGCTTGGGCACGAGAAGCATCGCCTCGAGCACGATCCTGAACGACATCTTCGACGACCCGGCACGGCGCTCATGGAAGACGATCGGCACTTCCCGCACGACCAGCCCGCGACGGAGGGCTCGATACGTCGTCTCGATCTGGAACCCGTACCCCGCCGCCCCGACGGTGTCCACCTCGACCTCGGCGAGCGCCGTCCGCCGGAAGCACTTGAAGCCTCCCGTCAGGTCACGGATCGGGATGCCGAGGACGTTCCTCGCATAGAAGCCGCCGCCACGGCTGATCAGCCTGCGCAGCAGCCCCCAGTTCTCGGTTGCCCCGCCGGTGACGTACCGCGAGCCCAGCACGAGGTCGGCATCGCCGGCGGCTGCGACGAGTCGCGGCACATCCTCAGGGTCGTGGGAGAAGTCACAGTCCATCTGCACGAGCAGGTCGGCGCCGTGCTCGAGAGCGACACGGAAGCCCGCCGCGTAGGCGCGACCGAGCCCATCCTTCGTCGTGCGGTGGAGGACGTGTACCCGGGCGTTCTCGCGGGCGATCGCGTCGGCGAGCACGCCGGTACCGTCCGGCGAGCCGTCGTCGACGATGAGAACATGGGCGTCGAGCCGATGCCGCTCGACGACGGCGAGCAGGGCGCGGGCCATGGGCTCGACGTTCTCCGCCTCGTTGTACGTGGGCAGGACGATCCACGTGCGCGCGGGCCCGGAAGCAAGGGGGGCCGCAGCCGCCCGCGGCAGACGGCGTCCCGGTCGCTTCCCGCCGAGAAGCCACGCGGCGGCGACGGCGAGCCCGCCCGCGAGGCCGAGCAGGTAGTGGCGTCGGTA
>JAOUEK010000359.1 GCA_029858755.1 Thermoleophilia bacterium | reverse complement strand
TCCCCTTCGACGGGGCGTCGGGATCGGAGAAGGATGGCTCGAAGCTGACCCCCTCGAGCGGCTTCTGCGTGTAGCCCTTGACGACGTCGGGAAGCTCGACCCCGAGGCAGTCGTACAGGGTCGGGACGACGTCGACCGCGTGCGTGTACTGGCGGCGCACCTCGCCCTTCGCGGCGATCCCGGCCGGCCACGACACGATCAGCGGGTCGGCGGTGCCGCCCTCGAAGTTCGCGTAGCGCTTCCACAGCTTGAACGGCGTGTTGAAGGCCCACGCCCACCCGGTCGGGTAGTGGTTGTACGTCTTCGTGCCGCCGAGCTCGTCGAGGTGCTTGAGATTCTCCTCGATCGTGTCGGGGATGCCGTTGAAGAACTTGTTCTCGTTGACCGAGCCGTTCGGTCCGCCCTCGCCGGAGGCGCCGTTGTCGGAGACGAGCACGACAATCGTGTTGTCGAGCTGGCCGCTCTCCTCGAGGTAGTCGAGCAGCCGCCCGAGCTCGTGGTCGGCGTGGGAGAGGAACCCGGCGTAGACCTCCGCCATGCGGCAGAAGAGCCGCTTCTCGTCGTCGGAGAGAGCGTTCCAGGGGCGCACGCGGTCGAACTGCGCCCACGGCTTGCCGTCGTGGCTGGTCGTGTCGGCATACGGATCGATGGGTGACAGCTCCGTGCCCTCGGGGATGATCCCGAGCTCCTTCTGACGCTCGAAGACGAGCTCACGGTAGGCCTCGTAGCCCATGTCGAACGTGCCCTTGTAGCGGTCAGCCCACTCTTGCGGCACGTGATGCGGCGCGTGGGCTGCGCCCGGGCAGAAGTAGAGGAAGAAGGGCTTGTCGGGCGCGATCGCCTTCGCGTCCTGGACGAACTCGATCGCCTTGTCGGTGAGGTCGCTCGTCAGGTGGTAGCCGTCCTCGGGCAACGCCGGCGCGGCCACCGGGTGGTTGTCGTAGACGAGATCGGGGTACCACTGGTTCGTCTCGCCGCCGAGGAAGCCGTAGTAGCGTTCGAACCCCCGCCCGAGCGGCCACTGGCGCCTCGACGAGGCGAGATTCATCTCGTCCTCGGCACAGAGGTGCCACTTGCCGACGTGGTAGGTGTTCCAGCCGCGCTCACCGAGCACCTCGGCGAGGTTCGCGCACTCGAACGGGACGTGGCCGTTGGCGTTCGGGAACCCGGACGTCGCCTCGGTGATGCACGCCATGCCGTTCGTCGTGTGGTTCCGCCCGGTGAGCAGGCACGAGCGGGTCGGTGAGCACAGTGCCGTCGTGTGGAAGTTGGTGTAGGTCAGCCCCTGGTCGGCGAGCCGCTTGATGTTCGGCGTCTCGATCAGGCCACCGTACGGCTCCATTGCCGAGAAGCCGACGTCGTCCAACACGACGTAGAGGACGTTCGGCGCGCCCTCGGGGGCGAGCGGCTGGGTGTACGGCGCCCAGTCCGGCGTCGAGTCTTTGATGTCGATGTTGACCGTGCCCCTGAAAGGTGTGCTCACGGTGTGACTCCTCTCCTCCCGTTGTTTCCCAAACTGGGGGCCGGCCTCCCACGGTCGAACCCGCGGCCGCCGAACACTCTAGTGTGAAGCTGCGGGTCAGGCTTTCGGAGAGTCCTCTGGCGGTCGCGCCCCGCCGGGCGCGAGACGCCCGAGCTGCCGAAGTGGATGAGCGCGCTCGACGGGTTCACTGCGGTCAAGGCGCTCGGCATGGGCGCCGTGCTCTCGTCCGTGAACCCGAAGAACCTCGTGCTCCTGCTCGCGGGAGTGGCGTCCATCTCCGCTTCGTCGATCTCGGGCACACAGCAGGCGATCGTGCTGATCGCGCTCGCCAGCCTGAGCATCGCGGTGCCGGTCGGCGCCTGCTTCGCGCTGGGTGACCGCGCAGAGGCGACGTTGATGCCCACGAAGGACTGGCTCGCTCGAAACAACGGGGCGGTGATGGCCGTGATCCTGGTCGTCTTCGGCGCCAAGCTGCTCGGCGACGGAATCCAGATCCTCTCCTAGAGGCGCTCCGAGCGGCGGCGCCAGGGCGGCCGTCGCGCAAACCCCGGTCGTTACGGGCGGTGATCGACGACGCGCTTCGCCTTGCCGAGAGAGCGCTCGAGCGAGCCGGGATCGACGACGTCGACCTCGACGGTGACGCCGATCGACCCTTTGACCAAGCTGCGCAGCCGTTCCGCCGCGGCGGCCCGCTCGTCGTCTCCCGCCGACCCCGGCCGTGCCTCGACCTGCACCGTGAGCTCATCGAGCCGATGCGGGCGCGAGAGCACGAGCAGGAAGTGCGGCGAGAGGTCGGGCACGCGCAGGATCAGCTCCTCGACCTGGGTGGGGAAGAGGTTGACGCCGCGGAGGATGATCATGTCGTCGCTGCGCCCGGTCACCTTCTCCATGCGTCGCATCGTTCGCGCCGTCCCGGGCAACAGCCGCGTGAGGTCCCGGGTTCGGTAGCGGATCATCGGCAGGGCTTCCTTCGTCAGCGTGGTGAAGACGAGCTCGCCCACCTCGCCGTCGGGGAGGACGTCGCCCGTCGCGGGGTCGACGACCTCGGGGTAGAAGTGGTCCTCCCAGACGTGGGGGCCGTCCTTCGTCTCCACACACTCGCTCGCGACGCCGGGGCCGACGATCTCGGAGAGCCCGTAGATGTCGACGGCGTGCATGTCCAGCCGCCCCTCGATCTCGCGACGCATCTCCTCCGTCCAGGGCTCGGCACCGAAGATGCCGACCGCGAGCGACGTCGCGCGCGGGTCGATGCCCTGGCGGTCGAGCTCGTCGACGATCGCCAGCATGTACGAGGGCGTGACCATGATCACGTCGGGCTCGAAGTCAACGATCAGCTGCGCCTGCCGTGCGGTCATCCCGCCGGAGACGGGGATCACGGTGCAGCCGAGCCGCTCGGCGCCGTAGTGGGAGCCCAGGCCGCCGGTGAACAGGCCGTAGCCGTAGGCGACGTGCACGCGGTCGCCGGGCCGGCCGCCGGCCGCGCGGATCGAGCGGGCGACGACCTCCGCCCACGTGTCGAGGTCGCGGCGCGTGTAGCCGACGACGGTCGGCCGGCCCGTCGTCCCGCTCGACGCGTGGATGCGCGCAACCTGGTCGAGGGGGACGGCGAACATGCCGAAGGGGTAGGTCGCGCGGAGGTCGTCCTTCGTCGCGAAGGGGAAGCGCGCGAGGTCGTCGAGGGCACGGCAGTCGTCCGGGTGCG
>JAOUEK010000358.1 GCA_029858755.1 Thermoleophilia bacterium | reverse complement strand
GGCGAGCACGACCGCCGCCACGCGGCTCATCTAGCTCTCTTCGACGGTGACGCTCGTGACCACGACCGGCTCGAGGGGGAGCTCGGACGCGGGGTCGCCGAGCTCACCGATCCGCTCTACAGCGGTAAGCCCGGCGGTGACCTTGCCCACGACCGCGTACTCGGGCGGCAGGCCGACATCGGCTCCGGTGACGACGAAGAACTGGCTGCCCGCCGTGCCGGGCGCCTCGGACGCCGCCTTCGCCATGGCCACCACGCCCTTGACGTAGCGGGCGTCCGCCGGGGGCTCGTCGACGGTCGTGTAGCCGGGCCCGCCGCCGCCCGTCTGCGACGGGTCGCCACCCTGGATCACGAAGCCGGGGACGATGCGGTGGAAGATCGTGCCGTCGAAGTACCCGTCCCGGGCCAGCTGGACGAGGGACGCCGACGTCTCGGGCGCCGCCTGCTGGTCGAGCGTGATCGTGAAGCTGCCGCAGTTCGTCTCGACGACGAGGCGGTACGTCGCGTCGGGGTCGAGCTCGGCAGGGCTGGCGTCGCCCTCGGCCTGGCGCGGTGCGGGCACGGCGACGGGGTCGCAGAACGTGAACAGGGACTCGTCCGGCTGGGTCTCGGAGGGCGCGGCGGTGGCCTCCGGCTCTGCCGTCGCGTCCGAGCCGCCGCACCCGGCGAGCGCGACGGCGATGGCGGCGGTCGCCGCGACCGCCGCGGCACGGCGTAGCTCACGCATTCGTCACCGCCAGGATGTTCGCGAGGTGCAGCAGGCGGAAAGCGCCCCGCGTCGCGCGGCGCTGGAACTCCTCGTCCTCGGAATCGCCCGCGAGCGACCACAGGTCCTGCGTGGCGAGCAGCACCTCGCGGATGCGCTCCGCCCCCTCCCTGTAGCCGTTGTTGCGCTCGTCGCAGGCGTTGAGGGCCAGGCCGAGCACGCCGAACGTGTCGCGGGGCTGCCGGAGCCAGAGGGCGGTCGCGGCCATGGAGAGGTACTGATGGATGCGCGCGAAGGTGACCGGGTGCGTCACCTCGGCGAGCCCGCGAGGCGGCGAGAGCGGGAGCGGGTCGAGCCCGTCGGCGATGCGGGCGGCAGTCCCGCCGAGGATCGCGCGGAGCGCGTCGGCGTCGAGCCCCGACTGGCGGGCCGTGCGCAGCACCATCAGCAGCGAGTTCGGCTGGCGGCCGTACGGGTAGTCGGAGGCGTAGAGGATCTGCTGCGGGGACACGAGCCGGTACAGGTCGATCAGGTCGAGCGGGCTCCAGACGGACGTGTCGAAGTAGACGCGCGGGCGGGTGGCGAAGCGCTCCGCGAGCGCGGCGAGGTCGACGATGCCGGCATGCGCGATGATCAGCGTCGCGTCGTGGCGGTCCATCAGGCGTGCCAGGCCGTCCGCGATCGGCGGCAGGCCCCGGCCACCGTGGATCAGGATCGGCACCCCGCGGTCGGCCGCGAGCTCGAAGATCGGCTCCAGCCGCGGGTCGTCGGGCAGGAACCGCTGTGCCCTGGGGTGCAGCTTGATGCCCTTCGCGCCTCGCTCCAGCGCCCGGAGCGCCTCCTCCAGCGGGCCCTCGGTGAGGTCGAGCCGGACGAAGGGGACGAGGGCGCCGCCGGCACGGGCGGCGAAGTCGAGCGTCCGGTCGTTGGCGGCGCGGAACGCGGGGTGGCGGTCCGGCTCGTCGAGGCAGAAGACGAAGGAGCGGGAGATCCTGTGCGCCCGCTGGATCTCGAGCAGCTCGTCGAGGTCGCCGACCATCCCGTCGATGTCGAGGCCGAGGTGCGTGTGCACGTCGATCACGTCGGCCCCCACGGGGAGCTCGTCGAGCGCGATCGCCGAGTACTCGGCGAGGATCGCGTTCGCCTGGTCGATCGTGTCCATCGGACGCAAGTGTACGGACGGCTCCGCCGCGTGACCGGCGAGACAGCGGTGTCGGGCTCGAAGCCCGACACCGGCCGAGCGGCGCCGTCCCGCTTCCCGTCCGACTGAAGTCGGACACGGTGATTGACGCGGCGTGCGCCCCTTGCCGTGTCCGACTTCAGTCGGACACGGCGGTGCCGGTCTCGCGGACCGCGGCCAGCAGCCGGTCGACGAACACGTCCTCGGGCACCGACCCGGTCCACCGTGGGCGCTCGTCGACGACGATCGCCGGCACCGCCATCACGCCGTGGCGGTCGGCCCAGGTCGGGAACTCCGACGTCTCGACCGCGGTGGCGGTGATCTGCGGCGAGGCGAGCGCGCATCGGTACGCCAGCAGCACGGCCGGCGGGCAGTGCGGTCAGGTCGGCGTGACGAAGACGTCGATCGACACCGGCCGCTCGATCGCACCGAGGCGCTCCAGTGACGGCTCCGAGAGGGCGGGGCCGTCCGCCCCCGCCACGGCCACGGCCTGCACGACGCTCGCCAGCTCGTAGCCCCACGGCAAGCCCACGTACCGGAGCCCGGCGCCGACGGTGAGCGACGGGTACGCCCCGGCCTCCTGGTGCTCGAAGAGCTCGAGGGTCACGCGGTCGGAGAGCGCGCACAGCTCCTCGACCAGGGCGCGTGCCTCGGCGTTCGTGTCGATCTCCCTGCCACCCGCCGCGAGCAGCGCGACGGGTGTGGCGACGGGGCCGACGTCGAGTCGGACGCCGACGTCGTGCGCCAGGTGCTCCCAGACGCTCGCGACCGCATCCCGCTCGCGCTCGCCGAGCAGGCTCACACCCGCAGCCCGTCGAGCTTGGCGCCGAGGTAGGCGAGGTAGGGCGCAGGGTCGATCACGTCCGAGCCCGTCAGGCGCTCGAGCGTCTCCTTGGGCGTCAGCTTGCGGCCGAGCGCGTAGAGATGGTCGCGGAGCCAGTCGGACAGCGGTCGCACGTCGCCGGCGGCGAGCTGCGCATCGAGGTCGGGGATCGCGTCGCGCACGGCCCGCCAGATCTGCAGGGAGATCACGTTGCCGAGCGCATACGTGGGGAAGTAGCCGAAGCCGCCGCCGGACCAGTGCACGTCCTGCAGCAGGCCGCGCCCGTCGTCCGGGACGTCGATCCCGAGCAGCTCCGTCATGCGGGCGTTCCATGCCTCGGGTAGGTCCTCGAGGGCGATCGAGCCGTCCAGCATCGCCCGCTCGAGCTCGAAGCGGAGGATGATGTGCAGCGAGTACGTCGTCTCGTCGGCGTCGACGCGGATCAGGCCGGCCTCGGCGCGGTTGATCGCACGTACGAAGGCGTCG
>JAOUEK010000357.1 GCA_029858755.1 Thermoleophilia bacterium | reverse complement strand
GTCCTGCTGCTCACGCAGGCGAAGGATGTGGTCGACGCGCTCCTCGTACGTCTCCACGTGGCCGTAGAGCATCGTGCAGTGCGTGGGGATGCCCATCCGGTGGGCGGTGTCGTGCACGTGGAACCAGATGTCGGGGTGCTCCTTGCCGGGTGCCACCAGACGCCGTACTCGGTCGGCGAAGACCTCGGCGCCGCCGCCCGGGAGCGAGCCGAGGCCTGCGTCGCGGAGCTCGCGCAACACCTCCTCGTGCGTGAGACCGGAGAGCGTCGTCATGTGGTGGATCTCGGAGGCCGTGTAGCACTTGAGGTGCACGTCCGGGAGCGCGACGTGGAGCTCGGCGATCGTGTCCCGGTAGAAGGCGAAGTCGACGTGCGGGTTCTCGCCGTTGACCATGTGGATCTCGGTGAAGCCGGTGGCCGCGTGGTGGGCGACCGCGTCGGCGACGAGCTCGTCGGTCGAGATCGTGTACGCGTGCTCCTGCCTCCGGGTGGCGGCGAACGCGCAGAACTTGCACTTCACGCGGCAGACGTTCGTCTGGTTGAGGTACGTGTTCTGCACGAAGAAGACGTCGTCGGTGCCTCCGCGCAGCCGCCGCGCCCGGTCGGCGAGCTCTCCGAGGGTGAGCAGGTCGTCGCACTCGAGGATCGCGAGGCCGTCCTCGAGGTCGAGGCGGACACCGGACTCGACCTTCTCCCGGACGGTGTCGAGCGTGCCTGTGTGGTCGAGGGTCGCCATCAGCTGGAGCGGTGCACCACCGCGTCGGCGAGGGCCTCGAGCGTCTCCCGGCGCGGCGCGCCGCTCAACGCCTCCCTCGCCCTCCTAGCGTAGTCGAGGGCCACCTCCCTGGAGCGCTCCAGGGCGCCTGTCGCGGCAACGCGCACGAGCACTCCCTCGAGCGCACCGCCGGCGAGCGCCGCGTGCACCACGGGGTCGTCGCGGGCAGCGAGCAGCAGCGGCAGCGTGGGTGTCCCGTCGCGCAGGTCGGTGCCGGGGATCTTCCCCGTCTCGATCGTCTCCCCGGAGCAGTCGAGCACGTCGTCGGTGATCTGGAAGGCGACACCGAGCAGGCGACCGTAGTCGGCGCTGCCGCCCCCGAGCACGCAGGCGGCCTCGAACAGCTTGCCGGTCTTCAGCGCACACCGCTCGAGATACGCCTCCACGGTGGTGTCCGGGTCGTGCCGCTGACGGCGCTGCATCGCCTCGCCCCGGGCGAGGCTGAGCGACGCGTCGGCGAGGACGGCGACGGCGTCGGCGTCGCCGGTGGCCGCCAGGCCCGCGAACGCCCGCGCGAAGAGGTAGTCGCCCGCCGCACGCGCGGCGTCCACGCCGTGCGCCGTCCAGGCGGCGGCACGCCCGCGCCGGACACGGGCGCCGTCGATCAGGTCGTCGTGGACGAGCGAGGCCATGTGCACCAGCTCGACGGCGACCCCGCCCGCGAGCGGCGGCTCCTCGTCGGGCGCGCCCGACAGGAACGTGAGCACCGGCCGCAATCGCTTCCCGCCCGCGGCGAGGGCGTCGGCGCCGACAGCCGACACGAGCCCCGGGTGGCTGCGCACGGTCTCCTCGAGCCGGCCCTCCACGGCCTCCAGGTAGTCGTCGAGCCCCGAGGTCTCGCGGATCGCGTCGAGCGTGCTCACGAGGCGTCCCCCGGGGCGGCCGCGATGCCGGTGTGCAGCGCCACGATCGAGCCTCCGAAGAGCGTCACGCCGACGGACGTGAACCCGGCCTGCTCGAGCAGCCGTGCGAGGCTGGGCGCGTCGGGGAAGCGGCGGACGCTCGCCGGGAGGTAGGTGTAGGCGCTGCCGCCCGGGAGCACGCGGCCGAGCAGCGGCACGACGCGGTCGAACCAGAGCGAGAAGAACGGCCGCAGCACTCCGGTGGGCTGCGTGATCTCGAGGATCGCGATGCGTCCGCCGGGGCGCAACACGCGGTGGAGCTCGGCCAGCCCCGCGGGCAGGTCGGCGACGTTGCGGACGCCGAAGCCGACGGTGGCGGCGTCGTACGCCCCGTCCGGGAAGGGGAGCGCAAGGAGGTCGCCCGCGACCCAGTCGATCGTGCTCGACTTGCGCCGGGCGCGCTCGAGCATGCGCTCCGAGAAGTCGAGGCCGGTGACGTGCCCGCCCTGCCGCTCTGCCGCGAGCGCGAGGTCGCCGGTGCCGCAGCAGGCGTCGAGCACGCGGTCACCGGGAGCGACGACGGCCTCCACGGTGCGTCTGCGCCAGCGCTGGTCGAGCCCCGCGGTCATCAGCCGGTTCATGGCGTCGTACACGGGTGCGATCCGGTCGAACATCCGCCGCACCCCGTCCGGCGCGAGCGTCCCCGACTCGTACGTCACCGCACAGCCGCCTTGTGACGATCAGTTACGAGGAGACGGCTCCGGTTCCGGGCGCGCGACCGGAGCTCGCGACGAGCGGGCGCGAGGCAGTGATGGCTCACGACGGCTGGTCGCCCCAGCGGCGGACGAGGGAGTTGTCGATCCCGAGCTGGTCGAGGCAGCGAGCGACGACGAAGTCGACGAGGTCCTGGATCGTCGTCGGTGCGTGGTAGAAGCCCGGCGCGCCGAAGAGGATCACCGCGCCCGCCTCGTGGAGCGTGGCGAGCCCGCGCAGGTGGATCGAGCTGAGCGGCGTCTCGCGCGGCACGAGCACCAGCTTGCGGCGCTCCTTGAGCGCCACCGACGCCGCCCGGTGGATCAGGTTGGCCATCGCCCCCGAGGCGAGCGTGCCCACTGTGGACATCGAGCACGGGCAGATCACGTATGCGTCGACCTTCGCCGAGCCGCTCGCGTACGGGCTCGACCAGTCGCTCGTGCCGTGCACCGTCACCCGGTCGCCCGCGTCGCCGACGAAGCGGCGCAGCACCTCGTCGCGCGGAAGGCTCCCGTCGGCGTACAGCTCGGTAGCGAGCACCTCAACCCCAGCCGCCGACGCGCAGACGCCAACCTCCGCGCCGGCGTCGACGAGCGCGCACAGGATGCCCTGCGCGTACGGGGCGCCGGACGCACCGGTGACGCCGAGGAAGACGCGCATCACGAGAGCCTATCCGCGCCCCGCGAGGCTGACGACCGCCTCGCGTCGGTCTGAAGCGGGCGCTCCGAGCGCCGGGGACGACCCCCTCCCCCGGCGTCGAGCCCGCGCCGGACGCCCGAAGCGGCGCCGGCGCCGCGGCGCGGGTCCAGCCCGGCGGCAGATCGCGTG
>JAOUEK010000356.1 GCA_029858755.1 Thermoleophilia bacterium | reverse complement strand
CCGTGCTCGCCGATCTCGCGTGACGGCGCTGCTGCTCGCCCACGCCGGCGCGACGCTGGCCATGGCCGGGCTCGCGTGGTTCGTGCAGGTCGTGCACTACCCCCTCTTCGCCCGCGTCGGCGACGACGCGTTCGTCGCCTACGAGGCGGAGCACGTCAGGCGCACGACTCTCGTCGTCGCGCCGCTGATGATCGTGGAGGCCGTCACCGCGGGTCTGCTCCTCGTGCTCTCCCCCTCCGCGCTGACTGCCGTCGGCGCCGTGCTCGTCGTCCTCGTCTGGCTCTCGACCGCGCTCGTGCAGATTCCGTTGCACCGTCGGCTGGAGCGAGGCTTCGACGCGCCGGCGCAGCGGGCGCTCGTCCGCACGAGCTGGGCCCGCACCGCCCTCTGGAGCGCCCGTGGCGCCGTCGCGCTGGCGCTCGTCGCCTGACCTTGGCATGCTCTGCGGGTCAACGCCGACGAGAGGGGGGCGCCCGATGACCAGTCAACGCACCTCCACCGCGCTCGCAGCGCGGGCCGTCGCGTAACGCCGCTCCCGACGGCCCCCGCCGCACCGGCGCGTCCGCGCGCCTCTTTCATACTTCGTATCCGAAAGGGAGACGGTTGACCGATCTCGAGATGCTCGGCTGGGATGCCGAGCGCCAACAGCAGTTCACGGAGCACGCGGCCGCCGGCCTCGAGCCGGCCCGCGTCAGCGTCCAGCACCGCGGTGCGTACGACGTCCTCGGCGAGGACGGCGAGCGGCGCTGCGAGGTGCCGCAGCGCGTCGTGCGCGCGGCCGCGTCGCCGGCCGACCTGCCTGCGGTCGGCGACTGGGTCGCCGTCGAGCCCACCGAGCCGGGGCGCGGCGTGATCCACGCGGTCCTCCCGCGCCGCTCCAAGTTCTCGCGCCTCGCCGCGCACGATCCCGCGTCGTCGACGACCGAGGAGCAGGTCGTGGCCGCCAACGTCGACGTCGTCTTCATCGTCACGTCGCTGAACGACGACCTCAACCTGCGCCGACTCGAGCGGTACCTGGCGCTCACGTGGGAGTCCGGGGCCCGCCCGGTCGTCCTGCTCACGAAGGCGGACCTGGTCGATGATCCGGCGCCCGCGGTCGCGGAGGTCTCGGAGATCGCCGTCGGCGTCCCGGTGCACCCGATCTCCGTCCGCACGGAGCACGGGTTCGACGCGATCGCGGCGGAGCTGCAGCCCGGCGAGACGGCCGCGCTGCTCGGCTCGTCCGGCGTGGGCAAGTCGACGCTGGTCAACGCCCTGGTCGGTGAGGAGCTGCTCGCCACGCGCGAGATCCGCGCCGACGGCAAGGGCCGTCACACGACCACGCGAAGGGAGCTCGTGCCGCTTCCGGGCGGCGGCCTCGTGATCGACACGCCGGGGATGCGGGAGCTGCAGCTGTGGGTCGCCGACCACGGGCTCGAGGAGGCGTTCGACGACATCACCTCGCTGTTCGACCACTGTCGCTTCCGCGACTGCGCGCACGAGGCCGAGCCCGGGTGTGCGGTGAAGGAGGCGCTGGAGCACGGTCTCCTGTCGCCCGAGCGGTGGGAGAGCTACCGCAAGCTCGAGCGCGAGCTGGAGATGCTCGAGCGGCGTCTCGACAAGCGCGCGCAGGCCGAGCAGCGGCGCAGGTGGCGCTCGTTGAGCCGCTCCATGCGCGCGCGCCTCGAGGAGAAGGGCGGCCGCGACCGGTGACGGCGTCGACGCGCCGCCACCGGCCGTGGGCCGACCTCCTCACCCGCTGGCGACGTTCGCCGCCCCTGGGGTGAGCGTCGTCGTGAAGGCCCAGTCCGAGGCCGCGTCGTCCGTGTCGCGGCCGTCGGGCAGGCGGGCGAGCGAGCCGCTGACGGTGTTGGAGTCGGCGACGGTCGCAGGGAGCGGGGTGCCCTCGACCAGGTCGTAGGTGGCGCCGCCGATCGTCGCCGCCCGGATCTCGCCCTCGTACGACAGCGCGTCGAGCAGCGCCCCGCTCCCGGTGTCCACGAGCGCCACGCCGTCCGGCGCGCCGTTCTGCGCCTCGACCTCGACGACGAGGTAGCCGCCGGGCGCGAGGGTTCCCGTGAGCGCGACGCGTGCGTACTCGGCGCCGTCGCCTCCGTTGACGAGCACGAGCGCGAGCCCGTCGAGCGCGGCCGTCGAGTCACCGATGTTGGCGAGCTCGACGAAGCCGCCCGCGTCCGCGCCGACCTGGTCGTAGTCGACCTCGTTGATCACGACGCTCGGCGTGCCGCCGGGTGGCGGAGGTGGCGGAGGCGGCGGCGGGGTGCCCGCGTCGCAGCGGAGCGTGACGAAGCCGTCCTCGGCGACCGCGACCGCGAGCTGCCCCGACGCACCTCCGTGCGGCGTGCACGACGTGCCCTCCAGGGTCGCGAGAGACGGCGTCCCCGCGGGCCCGGCGGGCCCCTGTGGCCCCTGTGGCCCCGCGGGTCCGGCCGGTCCTTGCAACCCGTCCGCGCCTGCAGGCCCGGCTGAACCGGCCACGCCCGGAGGGCCCGGGGGCCCGACGGGACCAACCGCTCCGGCAGGCCCTTCCGGCCCGGTCTCTCCGGCCGGCCCCGCAGGGCCGGGCGGGCCGGCCGGCCCGCGGCGGCCCTGCGTGTTCCAGCGCAGCGGCACCTCGTTGCGCCTGCAGGCCTCCGGCGAGGCGACGACGCGCAGCAACCCGCTGCGGGCGTGACGGCATGCGGTGATCGTGGCATCGTCTCGCACCCCGGCCACTGCCAGCGACGCCGCGCCCACGAGGCCGACGACGAGGACCGCCGTCAGCGCCGACCATTGACGTTTCACGTGCTCCCTCCTCTGCTCGTTGACGAGCGGGAGGGTGCGTGGATCAGGCACGGCGCGAAAGTGTCCGGAACGGACGGTGCCCTGCGTTCATGCGGCGCTGTGGAGGGATCGGCACGAAGTCGGGACGTCTAGACGGTTGATCGGCAACCGGGGTGCCCGTCGAGGACGAGATCACCAAGACGACGGGTGCGACCAAGCAGCGCGGTGCGATCGCCCGCACCGCGTCCCTCCCGGTACGTGTCGCGGGCGAGCGTGCCGCGATGCGCCGGGTCACGGCCGCCGGCCGCGGTGCCGGTGGTTCCGATCGACCATCCAAGGCGTGAGGCGATCTGGGGCTCCGGCGGGGCCGTCTCAGGCCAGGCTGGGGTGGCTCGGCGTCCGCGGCAGGCTGGACGTCCGGGCAAGGGCGCGGAG
>JAOUEK010000012.1 GCA_029858755.1 Thermoleophilia bacterium | reverse complement strand
ATGCCCTCCGAGAGCCGCGGCCCGCGGCCGGGCGCGCAGAAGTTGGGGACGTGCGGGTCCTCGTGGTAGTGGCGGCCGACACCGTGGCCGACGAGGCTCCGGATCACCGAGAAGCCCATGCCCTCGACGATCTCCTGGATCGCCGCGGAGATGTCGCCGATGCGGTTGCCGGGTCGCGCCTGGGCGATGCCAGCCGCGAGCGCGTCCTGGCAGGTGTCGAGCAGCCGCTGCGCCTCGGGATCGATCGCGCCGACGGCGAACGTGTAGGCGCTGTCGGCGATCGCGCCGTCGAGGGTGATCCCCACGTCGATCGTGACGATGTCGCCGAGCGCCACCCGGTAGCGGCCGGGGATGCCGTGCACCACGACCTCGTTCGGAGAGATGCAGATCGCGCGCGGGTAGCCCTTGTAGCCCTCGGAGGTGGGGATGCCGCCTGCCGCGCGGATGAAGTCCCCTGCGATGTCGTCGAGCTCGGCCGTCGTGATGCCCGGGGTCAGGTGCTCGCCGACGTGCGCGATCGTCTCGGCGACGAGCGCGCCGGCTTGCGCGATGCGGTCGATCTCGGCGGCGCTCTTGCGGATGATCACGCGTGCCGCGCCTCGAGCTGCGCGATCGCGTCCGAGATCTCCGCGTACACCTCGTCCACCGTGCGCTCCGCGTGCAGCGGGACGAGCAGGCCGGTCGCACGGTAGTGCTCGACGACGGGCTCGGTCTGCTCGTGGTAGATGGCGAGCCGCCTCGCGATCGCCTCCGGCTCGTCGTCCGCGCGCCCTTCCTCGGCCGCCCGTCCGGCCAGCCGCTCGATCGCAACGTCGTCGGGCAGGTCGAAGAAGAGCACCATGTCGAGCGACCGGTCGATCTGGTCGAGCATCTCGTCGAGCGCGTCCGCCTGTGACAGCGTTCGCGGGAAGCCGTCGAGCACGAAGCCGGCACCGGCGTCGGGCTCCGCGAGGCGCTCGCGGATCAGCTCGACGGTGAGCGCGTCCGGCACGAGCTCACCGGCGCTCAGGATCGGCTCGACGCGCCGGCCGAGTGCCGTGCCCGCTGCGATCGCGGCGCGGAACATGTCGCCGGTCGACACGTGCGGGATCTCGAAGTCGACGGCGATCCTGGCGGCCTGGGTGCCCTTGCCGGCCCCCTGGGGCCCGAGGACGAGGACGTTCACGGGGCGCTCACTTCAGGAAGCCCTCGTAGTTGCGCATCATCATCTGCGACTCCATCTGGCGCATCGTGTCGAGCGCGACACCGACGGCGATCAGCACCGAGGTGCCGCCCAGCGCGCCCGCGTTGGCCTGTGAGAAGCCGCCGTAGCGGATGAACAGGCTCGGCAGCACCGCGACCGTGGCGAGGAACAGCGAGCCAGGGAGCGTGAGCCGGGTGAGGACGCGGTCGAGGTACTGCGCCGTCGGCGGCCCGGGCCGGATCCCCGGGATGTAGCCGCCGTGCTTGCGCAGGTTGTCGGCCTGCTCCACCGGGTTGAACTGCACGGCGGTGTAGAAGAAGGTGAAGAGCACGATCATCGCCCCTTCGAGCACGAGGAAGGTGACGTCGCCGGGCTGGAAGTACTCGTTGACGAAGCTCTGCGTGCTGGGGAAGTACTGGGCGATCGTCGGCGGGAAGGCGAGCACGGCGGCGGCGAAGATCACCGGGATCACGCCCGCCATGTTCACGCGCAACGGCAGATAGGTGCTGCCGCCGGCCGTCATGCGACGCCCCACCATCCGCTTCGCGTACTGGATCGGGATGCGCCGCTGCCCCTCCTGCACGAAGACGATCGCCGCGACGATGCCGATGGCGATCAACGGGAAGAAGATGCGCTCCATGGGCCCGCCGTTCCACCAGGCGGTGAGCCCGAGCGGGAGGCCGGTGAGGATCGAGGCGAAGATCAAGAGCGAGATGCCGTTGCCGATGCCGCGGCGCGTGATCTGCTCGCCGATCCACATCAGGAGCGTGGTACCCGTGGTCAGGGTGACGACGATCAGGACGATGCGGCCACTGTTCGCCTGCAGCGCGTCCTGGCTGCGGAAGAGGAAGGCGTAGCCGAGCGCCTGCGCCGCGGCCAGCACGACGGTGAGGTAGCGCGTGTACTGGTTGATCTTGGCGTACCCGGACTCGCCCTCCTTCTGCAGCTCGGCGAGCCGCGGCACGACGACGGTCATCAGCTGCACGATGATCGACGCCGTGACGTACGGCATGATCCCGAGCGCGAAGATGGAGAACTGGGAGAGCGCACCGCCGGAGAAGAGGTTGAGCAGGCCGAGGACGGTGCCGCCGCGGCCGCTGAAGTAGTTCGAGATCGCCGCCGAGTCGACGCCCGGGGCCGGGATCCAGGAGCCGAGCCGGTAGACGGCGAGCGCGGCGGCAGTGAAGATGAGTCGGCGTCGAAGCTCGGGGACACGCCAGGCGTTCGCGAGCCAGCTGAACATCAGGTCGCCGCCGCGTCGGACGCGGCTAGCTCTCCTCCGACGCCTCGGCCGGAGGGCTCTCGGCCGTCGCCTCGTCCGGCTCCTCGGCCGCGGCCTCCGGTGCGTCGTCGGTCGCCTCGGGCTCGTCCGCGACAGGGGCGTGCGCGCGTCGCGACTTCTTCGCCTTCGGAACGGGCTCGCCGCGAAGCCAGGTGACGCTCCCTCCGGCCGCCTCGATCTTCTCGCGCGCGGACTTCGAGAAGCCGTGCGCGGTCACCGAGAGTGCCTTCGTCAGCTCGCCGACGCCCAGGATCTTCACGTCGACACGCGTGTTCTTGAGCAGCCCGGCGGTGACGAGCGACTCGGGTGACACGGCGGCGCCCGCAGCGAAGCGCGCCTCGAGGTCGCGGACGTTCACCGGCTGGCTGTAGGTCCGGAAGGGGCCGATCGGCATCGCGTCGGCGGACGTGGCGCCGCGCAGCTTCGGCAGCCGCATGTCGATCGGCATCTGGCCGCCCTCGAAGCCGGCGGGCATCTTGTGCGAGCCGGAGCGCGCCTTCTGCCCCTTGATCCCGCGGCCGCTGTAGCGGCCCTTGCCCGAGCCGGGCCCTCGCCCCACGCGCTTGCGGTCCTTGCGCGGCTGGGCCGGCGACAGGCTGTGGAGGTTCAGCTCGTCGGCCATCTCTAGCTCCCGCTCCGCTCGACGCGGACGAGATGCGCGACACGCCGGAGCTTGCCCTCGAGCTCGGGACCGAGCGCGTGCTCCGCGCTGCGACCGATGCGTCCGAGGCCGAGCGACCGGAGGGTGCCCCGGTGCTTCTGCGTCTCGCCGATGGTCGACCGCACCTGCGTGACCCGAACCGTGCTCACGGCTCAGGGACCTCGGTCACGTCACCCTGGGGACTGTCCTCGGAGGCGGCTGTCCCCTCCACGTTGCCGGCCACGTCATCCGCCGTGTCGTCGGCAGCTCCATCCGGAGGACCGTCCCCAGAGGGGGCCGTCTCCGGCGCCGCGTCGTCGGGTGTCACCCGAGGCACCGGGAGCACCTCGGCGACGGTCTTGCCCCGGCTCCGGGCCACGTCCTCGGGGCGCCGAAGCCGCTGCAGACCATTGACGGCCGCCTTCGCCATGTTGATCGGGTTCGTGGTGCCGAGACTCTTCGCCAGCACGTCGCGGATGCCCGCCAGCTCCAGGACGGCGCGCACGCCGCCACCGGCGATGACCCCGGTGCCGGCGCTGGCGGGCCGCAGCACGACGCGCGCGGCGTCGAAGCGCCCCGTGATCGGATGCGTGATCGTCGCGCCGTGCTTGGGCACGGTGAACATGTTCTTCTTCGCGTCGTCGACGGCCTTGGAGATGGCCAGTGGCACCTCGCGGGCCTTTCCGTAGCCGACGCCGACCCGATCGACCTCGTCGCCGATCACGACCAGCGCGGTGAACGAGAAGCGACGCCCGCCCTTGACGACCTTGGCGACGCGGTTGATCTCGATCACGCGCTCCTTGAGCTCGCGCGTGTCGGGGACTTCCACTGACGACATCAGAACTCGAGACCTCCCTCGCGCGCGCCGTCGGCGAGCGCCTTGACACGTCCGTGGTACAGGTACCCGCCCCGGTCGAACACGCACCGGGTGACCCCCGCCGCACTCGCGGCCGCGGCGAGCGCCCTGCCCACCGCTGCCGCCTGCTCGCGCTTCGTGCCCGTGAACGGGCGCAGCGCGAGCCAGTCGGCGGAAGCGACGGTGCGCCCGAGGTCGTCGTCGACGAGCTGGGCGAAGATCCCGCGGTTCGATCGGAAGACGACGAGCCGAGGCCGCTCCGCCGTGCCGGCGACCTTGCCGCGCACGCGACGGTGACGGCGGCGACGCGCGTCGTAGGTGCTGAGCGTGCTCATGCTCGCTTGCCGACCTTCCTGCGGACGTGCTCGTCGCGGTAGCGGATGCCCTTGCCCTTGTACGGCTCCGGCGGCCGCACCTTGCGGATCTCGGCGGCGGTCTGGCCGACCGCCTGCTTGTCGATGCCCTTGACGACGACCTGCGTCGGCGCGGGGACGTCGAAGCTGATCCCGTCGCGCGGTCGCACCGTCACCGGGTGCGAGAAGCCGACGCTGAGCTCGAGGTCCTGCCCCTTGAGCTGGGCCCGGTAGCCGACGCCCTGGATCTCCAGGTGCTTCTCGTAGCCCTTCGTCACGCCCTCCACCATGTTCGCGACGAGCGTCCGGGTCAGCCCGTGGAGCGCGCGGTCGTCGCCGCGGTCGGTGGGGCGGGTGACGGTGATCGTGCCCTCTCTGAGCTCGATGCCGATGCGCACGGGCACCTGCTGGACGAGCTCGCCGAGCGGCCCGTTCACCTGCACCCGTCCGGGAGAGATCGCCACCGACACACTTGCCGGCACGTCGATCGGGGCTTTACCGATCCTGCTCATGCTTCGCCCTCGCGCTCCGCCCGGGTCACCAGACGAACGCGATCACCTCGCCGCCGACGCCGCGCTCCGCGGCCTGGCGGCCGGTGATCACACCGGTCGAGGTGGACAGGATGGAGGTGCCGAGGCCGCCGAGAACCCGCGGCAGCCGGTCCTTCTTGGCGTACACGCGGCGGCCGGGCTTCGAGACCCGCTTGAGGTCAGTGATCACGCGCTCACGGCTGCGGCCGTACTTGAGCTCGATCACGAGCTGGCCGACCGGCTCCGCCTCGACGACGCGGTAGTCCTTGATGTAGCCCTCCTGCTTGAGCAGGCGAGCGATCTCCTCCTTCATGCCGGAGGTGGGCATCGACGCGGACTCGTGCAGCGCGCGGTTGGCGTTGCGGATCCGCGTGAGCATGTCGGCGATGGGGTCGGTGAGCATCGTGCGTCTCCTACCAGCTCGACTTCGTCATTCCCGGGATCGCACCCTCGTGCGCGAGCTCGCGCAGGCAGATCCGGCACAGGCGGTACTTCCGGTACACGGCACGCGGCCGGCCACAGCGATTGCAGCGCGTGTAGCTCTGCACCGCGTGCTTCGGTGCGCGCTTCTGCTTCGCGATCAGCGACTTCTTTGCCATGCCCCGCTCCTCACTCCGTTCTCTCGGCGGCGAACGGCAGGCCGAGCGCCCCGAGGAGGGCGTGCGCGTGCTCGTCCGTCTGCGCCGTGGTCGTGATCGTGACGTCGAGCCCGCGGATCGCGGGGACGCTGTCGTAGTCGATCTCCGGGAAGATGATCTGCTCCCTGATCCCGATCGAGTAGTTGCCGCGCCCGTCGAACGACCGCGGGTTGAGGCCGCGGAAGTCGCGGATCCGAGGCAGGGCGATCGACACCAGCCGGTCGAGGAACTCGTACATCCGCGTGCCGCGCAGCGTCACGCGCGCTCCCACGGGCATGCCCTCGCGCAGCTTGAAGGCGGCGATCGACTTCCGCGCCTTCCGCACCTGCGCCCGCTGCCCTGCGATCAGCGTCAGCTCCTCGATCGCCGCGTCGAGCGCCTTGGCGTCGGTCTTGGCGTCGCCGACGCCCATGTTCAGCGTGATCTTCGAGACGCGCGGTACCTGCATGATCGAAGACAGCCCGAGCGCGTCCTTCAGCGCCGGGCGGATCTCGTCCTCGTAGCGCAGCTTCAGGCGCGCCTCGACCTCCGTGGCGCTCACCGGTCGATCACCTCCCCACAGCCTGTGCGCTTGCAGACGCGCCGGCGGACGGGGCCGCCCTTGCCCTCGACGACGGCGACGCCGATCCTCGTCGCCTGGTTGCACGTCGGGCATACGACCATCACGTTTGAGACGTCGAGCGGAAGGGGCTTCTCGATCACGCCGCCGGGGATGATCGAGGCACCGCCCATGCGCGTGGAGTCGCGCACCGGGCGCGGCTTCGTGTGCCGCTTGGCGACGTTGAGGTTCTCGACGATCACGCGCCGGTCTGCGGGCCGCGCGTCGATCACGCGGCCGCGCTTGCCGCGATCCTTGCCGGAGAGCACCTGCACCAGGTCGCCCTTTTTCACTTTCAGCTTCGTGGCCATGGTCGTGAGTCCGTGTCGGTCGCTGGCTCGTTGGGTCAGAGGACTTCGGGGGCGAGGCTGACGATCTTCATGAAGTTCTTCTCGCGCAGCTCGCGCGCGACGGGCCCGAAGATCCGCGTGCCGCGGGGGTTGGATTGCGTGTCGATGATCACGGCCGCGTTCTCGTCGAAGCCGATCAGCGTGCCGTCGTCGCGTCCGTAGGGCTTCTTCGTCCGGACGACGACCGCTCTCACGACCTCGCCCTTCTTGACCGAGCCCTGCGGGGTAGCGGCCTTCACGGTAGCAACGATCACGTCGCCGACGCGAGCGTAGCGGCGATGCGACCCGCCGACGACGCGGATGCAGAGCAACTCCCGCGCGCCCGTGTTGTCGGCGACCTTGAGCCTGGATTCCTGCTGGATCATCCCGTTGCCCCTACTTCGCGGCCTCGACGATCTCCACGAGGCGCCAGTGCTTCGTCGCCGAGAGCGGCCGCGTCTCGACGATGCGGACGATGTCGCCCACCTTCGCCTCGTTCCCTTCGTCGTGTGCGTGGAACTTGACGCTGCGGCGGACGACCTTCTTGTACCTCCGGTGCGCCTTGGTCACCTCGACCTTGACCACGATCGTCTTGTCCATCGCGTCGGAGACCACGGTGCCCTGGCGCTCCTGCCTGCGGCCGCGGTCGCCCTCCGTGGCGGGCAGCCGGACGATGGGCTTGCGCCCGCTGCTCGGCACGCGCTTGCGACGCGTGCGCGCCGGTCGGAGCGCACGCGGGAGCCGCTTCTTCTTGGGCTTCGGCTCGGCCTGGGAACTGCCTGCCGAGGGGACTGTCCCCTCCGCACCCACGGCCGCGTCCGCGTCGTCGCCGCTCGCCTCGGTGGCGTCCGGCTCTGCCGCAGCCTCGGCGACGGGCTCCTCGGCGGCCTCGTCGGCACCGCTCGGGGGGCTTTCCCCGGAGGGGACTGCCCCCTCCGCGACGTCCGCGGCGTCGGCCACGTCGTCGGCAGCGGGCTCGGCGGGTGCCTCGGCGCCCGTCTCCTCGATCTCCGTCTCGTTCTTCTCCTCAGCCATTCCCTACGCCTTTCCCAGCCGTGCGCGCTCGAGCTTCACCGTCAGGATGCGCGCAATGTCCCGCTTCGTCGCCGTCAGGCGACCCGTGTTCTCGAGCGACCCGGTGACGGACTGGAAGAGGAGGTTGAGCAGGTCACGACGGGTCTCCCCGAGCCTCCGCTCGAGCTCCTCGTCGGACAGCCCTCGTAGCTCGCTCGCCCTCACCGTCGATCAGCCTCCCGGCGTCCCCGCAGGGACACGCCCTTCGTGGTCTCAGTGCTCAAAGAGATCGGCCTCCCGCTTCACGATCTTCGTCTTCAGCGGCAGCTTCTGGCCGGCCAGGCGCAGCGCCTCCTTGGCGAGCGGCTCCGGCACGCCGGCGAGCTCGAACATCACACGCCCGGGCTTGACCACGGCGACCCACCCCTCCGGCGATCCCTTGCCCGAGCCCATCCGGGTCTCGGCGGGCTTCTTCGTGTACGGCTTGTCCGGGAAGAGGTTGATCCACACCTTGCCGCCGCGGCGGATCTTCCGCGTCATGGCGATGCGGGCAGCCTCGATCTGCCGGTTGGTGACCCAGCCGGGCTCGAGCGCCTTGATCCCGTAGTCCCCGAACTGGACCGTGGTCTGCCCCTTCGCCATCCCCCGCCGGCGCCCGCGGAACTCCTTGCGGTGCTTGAACTTGCGCGGCATCAACATCAGTCGCTCGCCTCCGCGCCGGTGTCGGCGGCATCCCCGCTCGTGGACGGTGCCTCGACGGTCGCTTCGGGTGCGGCAGCGGTCGCCTCGGGCGGCGTCGGCGTGGACTCGGTCGCCTCGGGTGGCGTCGGCGCTGACTCGGTCGCCTCGGGCCGCTTCGCCTTCGGCTCCTCGCGCGCGGGTGCCGGACGGTCACGCCGCTGGCCGCCGCCCTGGCGGCCTTGGCCGGGTCGTCCCGGTCGGCGGCGGCGCTGGACGAGCCCGAGGCCCTCGCGGTCCTGGCTGCGGCCGCGGCCGCTCTCGCGCGACGCGCCGAGGCCCTCGGTGACGGCGCCGCGGCGACGGCGAGAGCCCTCGACGTCGGCACCGCGCTCGCGCCCGAGCCCGCCGTCGAAGCCCTCGGGCATGATCTCGCCCTTGTTGACCCAGACCTTGACGCCGATGCGGCCGAACGTCGTCTTCGCCTCGGCGAAGCCGTAGTCGATGTCGGCGCGGATCGTGTGCAGCGGCACGCGCCCCTCGGAGTAGGCCTCGCGGCGGCTCATCTCGCCGCCGCCGAGGCGGCCGCCACAGACGATGCGGATGCCCTGGGCCCCCGAGCGCATGGCGGAAGCCAGCGACCGCTTCATCGCGCGGCGAAACGCGACGCGGTTCTGCAGCTGCTCGGCGATCGACTGCGCTACGAGCTGCGCGTCGAGCTCGGGCCGCTTGATCTCGTTGATGTTGATGTGCACCGACTTGCCCGTGATCGCGTGCAGCTCCTTGCGGAGCGCGTCGACCTCGACGCCGGACTTGCCGATCACGATGCCCGGCCGCGCCGTGTAGATGTCCACCGTGATCCGTTGCTTGTCCTTGCGGATCAGGATGTCCGAGAGCCCGGCGTGCGAGAGCTTGCCGTTGATGTGGTCGCGGATGCGGATGTCCTCGAGGACGTAGTCGGCAACCTGCTTCTTGCCGGTCCACCAGTTGGACTTCCAATCGTGGATGACGCCGACGCGAAGGCCGCCGGGATGCACCTTCTGGCCCATTAGACCGTGGCCTCCTTCTTCTTGGCCGGCGCACGGCGCCGGCTCGTCTTCGGCTTCTCCGCCTTCTCGGTGGCAGCTGTCTCGGTAGCGCTCTCGGGCGTCGGCGCGGCCTCGGCGGCCGGCTTCTGCGCCCTGCGCCGGCGCCCGCTGGTGACGTCCGGGTTCTCGGCGACGACGACCGTGATGTGGCACGTGCGCTTCTTGATGCGACCGGCACGGCCGCGCGCGCGCGCGCGCCAGCGCTTGAGCGTCGGCCCCTCGTCCGCGTACGCGGCGACGACGACCAGCTCGTCGCCGTCGAGCGCATGCGCCGACTCCGCGTTCGCCACGGCCGAGCGGAGCACCCGCTCGATCTCACGGGCCGCCGCGCGCGACGTGAAGGCGAGCACCGTGCGCGCCTCCGGCACGGAGCGCCCGCGGATGTGCTCGAGCACGACTCGCGCCTTGCGCGCGGACGTGCGCACCCACTTCGCCTGGGCGCGAACCTGCACCGGAGCGGCCGCCTCGGTCACCGCTTCTTCACCTGCGTCTGCCGGTCGCCGGCGTGGCCGCGGAACGTGCGCGTGGGGGCGAACTCGCCGAGCTTGTGCCCCACCATCTGCTCGCTGACGAACACCGGCACGTGCTGGCGCCCGTTGTAGACGGCGATCGTGTGCCCGACCATCTCCGGGAAGACGGTGGAGGTGCGCGACCACGTCTTCAGGGGTCGCCGCTGCCCCGACTCGTTCAGCTCCTCGATCCGGCGCAGCAGCCGCTCCTCGACGAAGGGCCCTTTCTTGGAAGACCTGCTCATGCTCTGTTAGCGCCTTTCCTTGCCGCGGCGACGGCCGCGGACGATCAGCTTGTCGGATTCCTTGTGCTTGGCACGCGTACGCTTGCCGAGCGTGGGCACGCCCCACGGCGTCACCGGGTGATGCCCCTTGTTCTTGCCCTCGCCGCCGCCGTGCGGGTGGTCGACCGGGTTCATCGCGGTGCCGCGCACGGTCGGGCGCCTGCCGAGCCACCGGCTGCGTCCCGCCTTGCCGCTCTGCGTGTTCGCGTGGTCGGTGTTCCCGACCTGCCCCACCGTGGCTCGACACGTCAGCAGCACGCGCCGCATCTCGCCCGAGGGGAGGCGCAGCACGGCGTGCTGGCCGTCCTTGGCCACGAGCTGCACGCCCGAGCCCGCCGAGCGCGCCATCTTCGCGCCCTGCCCCGGCCGGAGCTCGACCGCGTGCACCACCGTGCCCGTAGGGATCGCCTGCAGGGGCAGCGCGTTGCCCGGCTTGATGTCCGCGCCGGCGCCGGACTCCACCATGTGACCGACGCGAAGCCCCTGCGGCGCGAGGATGTACGCCTTGGCCCCGTCGACGTAGTGGAGCAGCGCGATGCGGGCGGACCGGTTCGGGTCGTACTCGATCGCGGCCACCTTGGCCGGCACCTGATCCTTGACCCGCTTGAAGTCGATCTTGCGGTACCGGCGCTTGTGCCCGCCGCCGTGATGCCGCGTGGTGATCCGCCCCTTGTTGTTGCGGCCGCCCGTCTTGGAGAGCGGCTCGAGCAGCGACTTCTCCGGCGTCGACTTGGTGATCTCGTCGAACGCCGCGGTGGTCATGAAGCGACGGCCGGGGCTCGTCGGCTTGTACTTGCGCACCGCCATCAGCGTGTCCCTCCGCGCGCGGGCCCGCTCATACCTGGGCCCCCTCGAAGATCTCGATCGTGTCGCCCTCGCTCACCTGCACGACGGCCTTCTTCCAGCCGGGGCGGGTGCCGCGGTGGACGCCGCGCCGCTTGGGCTTGGGCCGCACATGGACGATGTTCACGCGCTCGACCGTGACGTCGAACAGCTGCTCGACGGCCTGCCGGACGTGGGTCTTGTGCGCGTCCTGGTGCACCTTGAACGTGTAGCGGCGCTCGGCGATGCCCGCGTAGCTCTTCTCGGACACGACCGGCGCGACGAGGACGTCCTCGAGGTTCAATCTCATGGCGACGGCTCCCCTCCGCCGGCCCGGCTCTCGACGAGCGGGAGCGCCGCCTCGCTGACGAGGACCGCGTTGGCCCAGACGACGCTCGCCACCTCCAGGTCACCTGCCACCGTGACCAGCACGCGCTCGAGGTTCCGGAACGACTTGACGAGCTCGAGCTCGTCCTCGTGCGCGACGACGAGCACCGGCTCCCGGTGCTCCCAGCCGCGGAGCAGCTCGAGCGCCTGCTTGGTCGACGGCTCGGTGAAGACCGATCCGTCGAGCAGTGCGAGCGTGCCGTTGGCGGCGTGGTGGCTGAGCGCGCCGCGCAGCGCGGCCCGCCGCGCCTTGCGGTTGACCTTGACGTCGAAGCTTCGCATCGAGGGGGGGAACGCGACGCCGCCGCCGGCGAACTGCGGGGCGCGGATCGTGCCCTGACGGGCGCGGCCGGTGCCCTTCTGCCGCCACGGCTTGGCGCGGCCGCCCGAGACGAGCCCGCGGCTCTTGGCGCCGCGAGTGCCCGCCCGGCGGGCGTTCAGCTCTGCGCGGACCGTCTCGTGGACGAGGTGGGGCTTGACCTCCGCGCCGAACACCTCGTCGGCCAGCGGCACGTCCGGCTTCGCTCCTCCGAGCACGTGCGCGTTGACGGCCATCAGGAGCCGGCCCCCTGGATCTCGACGATCGCGTTGCGGGGCCCCGGCACAGACCCGCGCACGAGCAGCAGATTGCGCTCGGTGTCGACCTCGTGCACGACCAGGCCGAGCTGCGTCACCCGGCGACCACCCATGCGGCCCGCCATGCGCGTGCCCTTGTGGACGCGCGACGGTGTCGCCGACGCGCCGATCGAGCCCGGCTTGCGGACGTTGTGCGAGCCGTGCGAGACCGGGCCTCGGTGGAACTTGTGCCGCTTGATCGTCCCCTGGAACCCCTTGCCGATGGAGACGCCGGCGACCTTGACGGCGTCTCCCGGCTCGAAGGCGGCGACGGTCACGGTCTCGCCGACCTGGAGCTCGCTGGCCCCGCGGAACTCCACCAGGTGCCGGTGCGGGCCGACGCCCGCCTTCTGCAGGTGACCGAGCTCGCCGCGCGACAGCTTGCGCTCCGCGACCTCGCCGAACGCGAGCTGTACCGCGTCGTAGCCGTCGCTGTCGGCGGTCTTGACCTGCACCACGGGGCACGGCCCGGCCTCGATCACCGTGACCGCGTCGACGCGACCCGTCTCGGGGTCGAACAGCTGCGTCATGCCCAGCTTCTTGCCCACGATGCCCTTCATGGCGCTCAGAGCTTGATCTCGATGTCGACGCCGGCGGGGAGGTCGAGCCGCATCAGCGAGTCGACCGTCTTCGGCGTGGGGCTGTGGATGTCGATCAGGCGCTTGTGCGTGCGCACCTCGAAGTGCTCGCGCGAGTCCTTGTCCTTGAACGGGCTGCGGATCACGCAGTACACGTTCTTCTCGGTAGGCAGGGGCACCGGGCCCGTGATCGTGGCACCCGTGCGTCGCGCCGTCTCCACGATCTGGGATGCGGACCGGTCCACCTGCTGGTGGTCGTAGCCCTTGAGACGGATCCGGATCTTCTGCTGCGCCATGTGTGTGTGCCTGCTCGTCGCGGCCGGGAGGGGTCGGGCCCGGCGGGCCCGACCCCTGCTCGGTCGCTACTTGATGATCTCCGTGACCACGCCGGCGCCCACGGTGCGGCCGCCCTCGCGGATCGCGAAGCGGAGGCCCTGGTCCATCGCGATCGGCTGGATCAGGTCGATCTCCATGTTGGTGTTGTCCCCCGGCATCACCATCTCCTGGCCCTCGGGGAGCTTGATCGAGCCGGTGACGTCGGTGGTGCGGAAGTAGAACTGCGGCCGGTAGCCGTTGAAGAAGGGCGTGTGCCGCCCGCCCTCGTCCTTGGAGAGGACGTACACCTCGGCCTTGAAGTGCGTGTGCGGCGTGATCGAGCCGGGCTTGG
>JAOUEK010000355.1 GCA_029858755.1 Thermoleophilia bacterium | reverse complement strand
CTTCTCCGCCTCGCCCGTGACCGGCGTCGCCTCTCCGAGCACCATCACCGAGCGGTAGTTGACCGAGTGCTCGAAGACCGAGCGCGCGAGCACGATGCCGTCCAGCAGGGTCACCGTGAGGCAGACGGGGGTCGCGGCGCCCGCGACACGGAGCGCGCGGCTCGCCGACGAGCCATGGATCAGCACCTCGTCGCCGACCCGCGCGTGGAGCGTGGGGATCACGAACGGCTGGCCGTCCTGCACGAAGCCGAGGTGGCAGACCAGCGCCGCGTCGAGGATCGCGTCGACGGTCTCACGGTCGTAGCGCCCGCGCTCGGGCTCCCGGCGCACGCGGGTGCGCGTGGAGGGGGCGGCGTGGCGGCGACCCGGCATCCCGGCAAGCGTACGAGATGGCACGTCGCGACGACGCCCGGCCGGGCAGGCCCGTCTCTGCCGGGGCCGGGTCAGTACACTCGCCGGGGGCGAGATGGCGGAGACGAAGGTGATGATGATCGGGCTCGACTGCGCCGAGCCCTCGCTCGTGCTGGAGCGCTGGCGCGACCAGCTGCCCGTGCTCTCGGGGCTGATGGAGCGGGGCGCCTACGGCCGCCTCACGTCGGTGATCCCGCCGATCACGGTGCCCGCGTGGTCGTGCATGATGGCGAGCCGCACGCCCGGCGACCTCGGCGTCTACGGCTTCCGCAACCGCTCGGACCACACCTACGACGGCGCCTTCATCGCCAACTCGACCGCGATCACCGAGCCGCGGCTCTGGGACCTCGTCACGCGCTCCGGGAGCCCGTCGATCGTGCTCGGGGTGCCCGGTACCTTCCCCGTGCGCCCGCTGAACGGCGTGATGGTCAGCTGCTTCCTGACCCCGGGGACCGAGAGCCAGTACACGTACCCGCCCGGGCTGCGGCGCGAGGTCGAGGAGGTCGTCGGCGAGTATCTCTTCGACTGCACGAACTTCCGCACGGACGACAAGGAAGACCTGCTCCGCCAGGTCTACGAGATGACCGACCGGCGCTTCGCTCTAGCCGCGCACCTGCTCACCACGCGGCCCTGGCGGCTGTTCGCGATGGTGGAGATGGGGCCCGACCGCATGCACCACGGCTTCTGGAAGTACATGGACGCCGAGCACCGTGGTCACGAGGCAGGTGGGCCCTACGAGGACGCGATCCTCGAGTACCACCGCCACCTCGACGGCCTCATCGGCCGGCTGCTCGCGCACGCCGACGAGGACACCGTCGTCTTCGTGCTCTCCGACCACGGCGCGAAGCGGCTCGAGGGCGGCATCCGGGTCAACGAGTGGCTGCGGCGCGAGGGGCTGCTGAAGACGATGGCCGAGCCGGAGGGCGTCTGCTCACCGAGGGACGTCGGCATCGACTGGTCGCAGACCGTCGCCTGGGGGGAGGGCGGCTACTACGCCCGCGTGTTCATGAACGTGCAAGGGCGCGAGCCCGACGGGGTCGTGCCGGCCGCCGACTACGAGGCCGTCCGCGACGACCTCGCCGCCCGTCTCGCCGCGATCCCGGACGAGAACGGCGACCCGATCGCGACCGCCGTCTACAAGCCGGAGGAGCTGTACGAGGAGGTGCACGGGGTCGCGCCCGACCTGATCGTGATCTTCGGTGACCTGCTCTGGCGCTCGGTGGGCACGATCGGCGGCGACGAGGGCGTGCACACGTTCGAGAACGACACGGGCCCGGACGACGCGAACCACGCGCAGGACGGCCTCTACGTCGTCGCCGGCCCCGGCATCCCCGCCGCCGGCAGCGCCGACGCGCACCTGCTGGACATCGCCCCGACCGTGCTCGAGCTGCTCGGGATCGACCGGCCGGCGCAGATGCGGGGCACGAGCCTGCTCCCCAACCTCGTCGGGGCCTGACGCGAAAGGCCGCGGCCCCGATGGGGATCCATCGGGGCCACGGCCGCAGCACGACGAGTCCGTTCCCTCCGGCTACACGCGCCTGAACGGGTCGACGTAGACGTCGTCGACCTTCCACGAGCCGCGCTCGGCGGTGAACCGCAGCTGGGCGGTTGCCAGCCCGTCAGGGCTCAGCAGCGCCGTGAGGTTGGCGAAGAGCAGCATCGGCGAGACGGGGCGCAGCCCGGGATCGCCGCCATACACCCACCCGATCGGCATCGAGCAGCTCCCGGTCGAGCACGGGGAGACGACGTCGACGCGGAGCGTCGCCGTGGGGTCGGCGGGCGCGTCGACGACGAACCGCGTCGTCGGCGAGTCGAGGGTCACGCAGAACGACTGTGTCGTCGCCTGGCCGCCGGGCCCGAGCCCGATGGCCCGCTTGCCGCCGCCGAGGATCGACTTGCTCGCGACGACGGATGCCGAGCCGGAGAGCTTCCAGCCGTGCTTCTTCGCCTCGACGTCGCCGCCGGGGACGAGGGAGTACTGCGCCGTGTCGCCCCACGCGGCGAACACGTCGCTCGTCGAGTAGCCGCAGCTCGCGGTGAGCGTCGTCTCCAGCGTGCTCGTGAAGGCGTCGAAGAGGCTCGATCCGCCCGAGCCGCTCCCGGCCAGCGCCCCGACCGGCAGTGCGAGCGCTACGACTGCGCCGAGCGCCAGGATGGCGCCGAGGCGTCGCGCGATTGCGTCGATCATTCCTACCCTCCTGATTGCCGCAGAGACGTCCTGAGTGCCGCAGAGACGTCGGTGAACGCACTCATCGTCACCGGGTGGCGCTGTGGGCCCATCGCCACAAAGGGTGAACTTCCGCCCCCTCGTTCGGGGTCACCCATGCGGAGGATGCCGCGTCGTCCTGCCTCGCCGACGCTGCGAGGCGTATGGCAGGCCTGCACGTCGACGCGCCCGAAGTCACGCCGGCCGACCCTCGCGGGGCGCGTCCGCGGTGGCGGCGCATCCTGGGTCGCGACGGTCGCCGATCGCCCGTTCCCGGTGCCGGCGCGGGCGACCTGCCGGGCGAGGCGATGATCGAGGAGCAGCGCGTCCGCGCGACCATGTCGCTCTCGCGTCGGGAGCGGTGGACGACGCTCGCGTTCGGCGGAACCTTCTTGGCCGTTGCCGCGACGTTCGCGGCTGCCGCGCCGTGGGAGTGCTCGCTCTCGCCGCTGCTGCTCGTCGTCCTGCTCTTCGCGTACGTCGTTGCCTCGTCGGTGAAGTTCGAGGTCGGGACAGGGGTCGCGATCCCCACCCAGCTCGTGCTCGTGCCGATGCTGTTCCTGCTGCCGACCCCGATCGTCCCGCTCGCGGTCGCGG
>JAOUEK010000354.1 GCA_029858755.1 Thermoleophilia bacterium | reverse complement strand
CCGCGAGCTCCTCCGGCGTGAGGTCGCGCCGGAAGCGGCCGACCGAGTCGGCGTGCACCGCCCGGAGCGCGGCGGCGAGCGGCTCGACGGGGGCGTCGAGGTAGCCGGCCAGCGAGGCGGCGGCGGCGTCGGGATCGGCCGCGAGCTGCTCGTAGCGCAGCTCGAACGGCGCTGCGGCGGCCGAGCGGGCCGCCGTCACGTAGCAGCGCCAGGCCCACGCCACCCTGCGCGCCTCCGTGACCGTCATGAACTCCTCTCGCCGCTCGGGCTCGACCCAGAAGCGCGGCTCGACGCCGTACCGATGGCCCGCGTCGTCGGCGGCGCCGGTGCGCGCGCTGCCGAGCCAGCCCTTCTCGAGCAGCGAGCAGCAGACGTCACGGCCGTCGCGGACGATGTGCACGACCCGCGCGTCCGGGAACGCGGCCACGGCGGCGTCGACGAGGTACGCCATCTCGGGCGTCTGCTCCACCGGCCGCACACTGCCCACCAGGCCGACACGCCGCGCGGCACCGACCACCGTGCGCAGGCGCGCCGCGGCGTCGGGGAGCGGCAGGTCGACGAGCTCGGGGATCGCCGCCTTCACCGGCGCCACCTCGCCCATGTCGACGAAGCCGGGGAGCGCCCCGATCGCCCGGCCGAGGAACGTCGTGCCCGATCGCGGCGAGCCCACGACGAACACGAGCCGGTCGTCGCGCCGGCCGAACCGCTCGCGCGCGCTCGCCCCGCGGCGCAGGGCGAGTCGCCGCGCGACGCGTGCGTGCAGGCCGGCGGTGCGGACGAGCGTGCGCATCGGGCCATTCTTCCAGCACGGAGTCGGCGCCAGCGTGCGTGGCGGGCCGTTCGCCCGGGCGGGGTGCGGCTACAATGTCCGCCGCTTCCTTCCCCGGTAGCTCAATTGGCAGAGCATCCGGCTGTTAACCGGAGGGTTGTTGGTTCGAGTCCAACCCGGGGAGCTTCAACCGCCTGGAGTACAAGGCGAAGGGCGCCCTCGAGGCGCCCTGCTCGTCGGGAGACGTCGTTCGGCGGGTCGGTGCACGGGCAGCTGGACGGGTCGAGGGCTCTTCGGCGAGGCAGGTAACACGCCCGGGCTGGGTCTCCCGCGCGCCTGTAGTCCTCGCGACATGTGCCGATAAGCACTGCCAGATGCGTGCGCTCTCGATCCTCGTTGCCGCGGCCGTCGTTGCCGCGGCCTCAGTCGCCGGCGTGGCCGCCGGCTCGTCCGCCGGCACCCGGTGCGCGCTCTGGGCCGCCCCGCACGGCTCGGACGCGAGCCCTGGCACGAAGGCCCGTCCGTTCCTGACCCTCGGCAAGCTCGCGGCGTCGCTCGCGCCCGGTCAGACCGGGTGTCTCCCACCCGGCGCGGTGTTCACGACGCGCGAGGTGATCGCGGGTGTCGGAAGCCGGAGCGGCCGCGTCACGATCAGGACGGCACCCGGCGGTGCGCGCGCCGTCCTCGCCGACGGCATCGAGACGACGCAGGCGAGCCGCTTCCTGACGCTGACCGACCTGGCGATCAGCGCGCTCGGAGACTCGGCCACGGTGGGCGTCCCCGGCACCGTGATCGTACGCGGCTACTCGACCGCTCTCACGCGCTCCGACGTCGGGCCCGGCACGCTGAAGGACGTCGGGCGCTCGTGCGTCGTGCTCGACCACGCGGGCTCCGCGCGCATCGAGGGCAACGTCCTGCACGAGTGCAACGGCGACTCGCCGGGCCTGTACGGCGCGGGCGTGCTCGCGTCGACCTCCGCCGGCGCCCGCATCGTCCACAACGTCATCTCCGGGAACGTCGGCGGCGACGGGATCGCGCTCTCGCCGAACGCGCAGGTCTCCCGCGTGCGCTTCAACCTCGTCGTCGACAACCTCGACGGCATCTACTTCGGCGGCGACGTGAAGGTGGCGTCGCGCGACACCCTCGTCGAGCAGAACGTGATCGCGGGCACGAAGCGCTACGTCGTGCACAGCGCGTACGGGGCGAACCACCCCGTCGGCGTCAGGAATCTCGTGCGGAGGAATTGCATCTGGAGCCCCGGCGCCGTGACCGCCGCCGGCGTCGGCTTCCGCATGGGCGCAAACCGGAAGGTGAACCCGCGCGTGGTCACCAGCCAGGGCACCCACCGTCTCGCGGCCTCCAGCCCGTGCCGCGCATACAGCCCGCGCCCGTAGGCCCGGGGGGAGACGAGCATGGCGGCGTCGCGCAAGGGCTCAACTCGGCATCACCGGCACCACCGGCACCACCGGCACCGCCACGGTCACCATTTCGTGTCGATCGAGCTCGGGATCGTCCTCTTCGTCGTCCTCATCGTGCTGTTGATCGCGGTGCCGTCGTACTACGGGGTGATGAGCCGGGCGCACAGCACGGCCGCACGGTCGAACGTCACCTCGGCGACCCAGGCCGTCGAGGCCTACTTCCTGCTCCACGACAGCACCTACGTCGGACTCGACCTGCACTGGCTGCAGGAGTACGACCCGGGAGTGAAGCTGGACGACCCGGCGGCGACGCCCTGGAAGCAGACCGCCACGACGTATTGCGTCTCGGCGACCGTCGGCGGCAAGACGTGGTACAAGGCCGGCCCCGGGGCGCCGGTCGCGACCACCGCCTGCTGAGGCTAGGCGAGCGACCGGTCAGCCGAGCCGGGGAGGCTTTCGCGGCGGCCCGGGGTGGAGGCCGAGCGTGACCCGCAGCTCGTCGATGCGTGCGTGTACCACCCGGCGGCGCTCGGACACCTCACGCTCCTCCTCCAGGAGGCTGCGGAGGATCGCCTCGCCGTCCGCCTGTGCGGCGCCGTTTCCCCGGATGAAGTCGATGCGATTCTGCAGGCGCAACCGACGCGCGGACAACGTCCGCTCGTCGCTCTCGAGCCGTGCGAGCTCGCTGCCGGTGCCGCCGCCGTCGCTCAGGCGCCGAATCCTCTCATGCGCACCGGTCGGACACCGGCGCGCTCGCCCAGCCTGCCGCCTGCGCGCCGACTACTTCAGGGGCGAGGCGCCGTCGATCCACACGACGACGCGCGCGAAGCGCCCGTCGGGCCCGAGCTCGAACACGTTGCAGGTCACGACCGTCTCGGGGGTGCCGTCGGCGCGGACGTGCGGGCACGTCTGCTCGGTGGCCGCCTTCGCAGCCTCCTCGTCGACGACGAGGTTGGTGATGCCGTGCCGGATCACGTCGTAGTCGGCGAAGAACGTCGTGAACATCCCGGCGATCTCGTCCTTCCCGC
>JAOUEK010000353.1 GCA_029858755.1 Thermoleophilia bacterium | reverse complement strand
AAGGTGTCCCTCTCGCACATGCCGCTCCGCTTCCCGCCCGTCTCCCAGTTCCTCGAGCGCTTCCGTGCCGTCCTGCGCCGCAGGCGTGTCGTGGACTTCGACGCCGAGGTGGGGGAGCTGTCGCGCGTCGAGCAGGCGGTTGCGTTCCTCGCCGTGCTCGAGCTGCGCAAGAGCGGTGAGGTCGCGCTGGCGCAGGCCGCCCCGTTCGCACCGCTCCGCATCACACGCTCCGAGACAGAAAGGATCCTCCAGTGGACGACCGCCCACTCCGCCTGATCGCCGCCAGCCCGGTCGACCAGCTCGCACGGACGATCGAGGCGCTGCTCGTCGTCGCGTCGCAGCCGCTCTCGCTCGACGAGCTCGCGGAGGCCGTCCAGGACGACCCGGAGCGCGTGGCCACGGCGCTGTCGCTGCTCGGGGAGCGCTACCGCGAAGGGCGGTGTGGCATCGTGCTCGAGCACGTCGCAGGCGGGTACGCGTTCCGGGCCGCCCGTGAGGCGGCGGAGGCGTGCATGCGCCTGTTCGAGCGGCCGACGGAGCGCGGTCTCTCGCAGGCTGCGCTCGAGACGCTCGCCGTCGTCGCGTACCTCGGCCCCGTCACGCGCCCCGAGATCGCGCGCATCCGCGGTGTCGCGGCCGACTCGGCGGTCGCCTCGCTCGCCGAGCGAGGGCTGATCGCGGAGGCGGGGAGGGAGAGCGGCGCCGGCGGCGCAGTCCGGTACCGCGTGACGGCGCTGTTCGAGCGGGTGTTCGCCCTCGAGTCGCTGGCTGCGCTGCCGCGGCTCGACGATCTCGGCGGCGAGCCCGACGCGATCCGGGAGCGCCTGCTCGCGGTCGCCGAGGCGCGCGCCTCCTGAGCCCTCGGTAACAGGCGCGGGGCGTCGCCGGCCCACCGGCGCCGACCCTCCCTGCCCCCGCCGGGTCGATCCGACCGACCCCGGCACGCCGCGCCCGCGAAGATGCAGTAGATGACGTCGAGGCGCGACGTGGTGATCGTCGGGGGCGGGCCCGCGGGCATCGCCACGGCGCTCTTCCTCGTCGACGCGGCACCGCACCTCGCCGACCGCGTGGTCGTGCTCGAGAAGGCGCGCTATCCCCGCGAGAAGATCTGCGCCGGCGCGATCGGCGCGCGCGCGGACGCGCTCCTGGCGCGGATCGGCGTCGTCGTCGACGTGCCGTCCGCGCCGATCCACGGCGCCGCACTCCGGGTCATGGGCCGGACGACGGTCGTGCGCGAGCCGGGCGTGGGACGGGTCGTGCGGCGGCTCGAGTTCGACGCCGAGCTGGCGCGCAAGGCCACGACGCGGGGGATCGAGGTGGTGGAGGGCGCGGCCGTGACCGCGATTCGGTGGGTGCCGGGCGGCATCGAGGTGGACAGCGCGCGCGGCACGTACGCCGCGCGAGCGCTCGTCGGCGCCGACGGCGTCGGCAGCATCGTGCGCCGCGCCCTTGGCCTCCCGGCCACCCGCTACCACGCGCAGGCGCTCGAGGTCGACACCGAGCCGGTGGCCGACGACGCGCCGCGCGACCTGCTCGTCTTCGACGCGGGCGAGCGGCGGCTGCCCGGCTACGTGTGGGACTTCCCCACCCTGCTCGACGGAGCCGAGCTCGTCTCGCGCGGCGTCTACGTGCTCGCACGGGGCGGGGTGCGGCCGCGGCTCGAGATCCAGGAGGTGCTCGAGCGACACCTCGCACGCAAGGGACTGACCCTCGCCTCGTACCGGCGGCGGCGCTTCGCAGAGCGCGGGTTCGAGCCGCACCGCGCCCTCTCCCGGCCGCGCGTCCTGCTCGTGGGCGAGGCGGCGGGGATCGACCCGGTCACCGGCGAGGGGATCGCCCAGGCGCTCTTCTACGGCGCCACGGCCGGCTCGTACCTCGCCGCACGCCTCGCCGAGGGAGACCTCGGCTTCGCCGGCTGGCCGGCTGCCGTGCGTCGGAGCCACGTCGGCCGCGACCTCGCCTACCGGGAGAAGGTGGTGCCGCTCTTCTACGGGCCCGCGCGCCCCAGCGTGGAGCGCTTCCTCCGTCGTTCGCCGGACGTCCTGCGCCTCGGGCTGCAGCACTTCGGCGGCAAGCCGTGGTCGCGTTCAGCCGTCGCACGCACCGGGCTCGCGGCCGCCCGCGAGGCGGCGCGCTACGGCGCCGGGCGGATGCGGCAGCATGCCGCCGCACGGTGACGCCGCGGCTGCACACCGTCCCGTCTGTGAGCCCGTGGCGTCAGACCCGCCAGGCGCCGGCGCGGAGCACCGGCACGTGCTCGCCCCCGTGGGTGACCCCGTCGACGTCGAGCTCGGGGCTGCCGACCATCAGGTCGACGTGGATCGAGGACGCGTTCATCCGCTCCTCCGCGGACGTCGAATCGACGCCCGTCGTCAGGCCGGAGCCGAGGGCGATGTGGCTGGCGGCGTTCTCGTCGATGAGCGTGTCGTGGAAGACCGTGTCCAGCGCTCCGATGCGCCCACTGCCGTCGACCAGCGCCAGCTCGCCGAGCCGCGACGCGCCGTCGTCCTTCCCCGCCGCGCCGCGGATGGTGGCCTCCCCGCGGTCCGCGTCGATCCGCACCGCCCGCCCGCCGGCGAACTCGATGCGGATGCCGTCGACGAGCGCGCCGAACAGCTCGCGGGGCTTGGTCATCGTGACCACGCCGTCGGCGCGTTGCGGGTCGGGCGTCGTGAACACCTCCTCGGTGGGGAGGTTCGGCAGGTGCCGCAGGCCGTCCGCCGTCTCGAACGTCGCCGCGTGCCAGCGCGAGCCCTCGAGCAGCCCGATCGTGAGGTCGGTGCCCGGCCCGTGGAGCCTGATCGCGTCGAAGCGGCGCTGCGTCAGTCGCTCGGCGGCCGCGACCAGCTCCCCCGCGCGCGCCTCCCAGGCCGCCTTGGGGTCGGGCTCGTCGAGCCGGCACATGCGCTCCACGGCCGCCCACAGCGCCTCGAGCGCGGCGCTCGGCTCGAGGTCGGGGTAGACGGCCTGCGCCCAGCCCGGCGTGGGCCCTGGCACGATCGTCCAGTTGGTCGTGCGTGCGTTGACGATGTCGTTGACCTCCGGCAGCCACGGCAGCAGGTCACGGCCGGCGCGGGCCGGGTCGACGTCGTCGAAGGCGCCGTAGGCCTGCGGGCCGGACAGCGACACGCGCGCGGCGCGCTCGTCCGACAGCCAGCGGAGTCGGTCGTGGAGCCAGGGCGGCACGTACTCGAGCGTCTCCTCGGAGGCGTGGAGG
>JAOUEK010000011.1 GCA_029858755.1 Thermoleophilia bacterium | reverse complement strand
CGGCACGTGCACCGCCATCTGGTCGCCGTCGAAGTCGGCGTTGAAGGCGTGGCAGACGAGCGGGTGCACCTGGATCGCCTTGCCCTCGACGAGCACCGGCTCGAACGCCTGGATGCCGAGGCGGTGCAGCGTCGGCGCGCGGTTGAGCAGCACCGGATGCTCCGCGATCACCTCCTCGAGCACGTCCCACACCTCGGGGATCATCGAGTCGACCATCTTCTTCGCGGCCTTGATGTTCTGCACGGACTTGCGCTCGACGAGCCGGCTCATGATGAAGGGCTTGAAGAGCTCCAGCGCCATCAGCTTCGGCAGCCCGCACTGGTGCAGCTTGAGCTGCGGGCCGGCGACGATCACGGAGCGGCCCGAGTAGTCGACGCGCTTGCCGAGCAGGTTCTGGCGGAACCGCCCCTGCTTCCCCTTGAGCATGTCCGAGAGCGACTTCAGCGGCCGGTTGCCGGGGCCGGTCACGGCCCGCCCGCGGCGTCCGTTGTCGAACAGCGCGTCGACGGCCTCCTGGAGCATCCGCTTCTCGTTGTTGACGATGATCTCGGGCGCGCCGAGGTCGAGCAGCCGCTTCAACCGGTTGTTGCGGTTGATCACGCGCCGGTAGAGGTCGTTGAGGTCGCTGGTCGCGAAGCGACCCCCGTCGAGCTGCACCATCGGCCGCAGCTCTGGCGGGATCACGGGCACGGCCTCGAGCACCATCCACTCCGGCTTGTTCTCGGAGGTGATGAAGGCGCTCACGACCTTGAGGCGCTTGATCGCCCGCTGCTGCTTCTGCCCCTTCGATGTCTTGATCGTGTCGCGGAGCATCGTCGACTCGGCGTCGAGGTCGAGGTCGCGGAGCAGGTCGCGGATCGCCTCCGCCCCCATGCCCCCGCGGAAGTACACGCCGAAGCCGTACGGCGACCCGAAGCGGTCCTTCAGCTCGCGGAAGATCTGCTCGTCGTTGACCACGAGCTTGGGCTCGAGCTCGCGGAACAGCTTCCACGTCTCCTCGAGCCTGCGCACTCCCTCGACGGCGGCCTCGCGCGCGTCGTCGCGGCGGGTCTCGATGTCGGCGGCCATCTCGCGCACCTTCGACGCCCACTGCGTGACCACGTCGAGGTCGTCCTTGCGGGCGCCCTCGACGAGGCAGAGGTCCTGCACGACTTCCCGCAGGTCTTCGAGCGAGGCGTCGGGCTCGGCCGCCTGGAGCACGTCCCCGAGCAGGCCGCTGCCGACCTCCCGGGCCCGCTCCAGGTTCTTCGTGTCCACGGCGGCGACCAGCTCCGCGTCCTCGCCGTCGAGCTCGCCGCCCTCGAGCAGTGCCTCGACGATCCGGTTGGCGCGCTTCGTGAGCGCCCCCTTCTTGGAGCCGGACTCCCTCTCGATCTCGGCCCGGAGCGGGTCGAGGCCCTCGTTCACCTGCTGGGCGGCGAGCGCCACCGTCTCGACCTCGCGCGGCGCGAGACGGCGGTCGTCGCGGGTCGCGGTCTGGCGGACGAGGTCCCTGATCTTCTTCGCGTCCTCGAGCGAGATCGACTTCGCGAGATCCTTGAAGAGGCCCGCGCCGAGCTCGCGCACCTCCTCGAGCGAGGAGAGGCCCTGGTCCTCCGCCCAGTTGGAGAGGCCGCGTGCCCAGAACTCGTCGTCCTCGTCGAAGCCGCGGTCCTTGCCGGCCGCCAGGTACTGGCGCCGCCGGTTGAGGCGGCCCTCGAGCTGGGTCAGCTGCTCGTCGCGATCGAGGTAGATCTGCTCGGACTCGCCCCTCACCTTGTCCTCGAGGTCGGCGAGGTCCGCGGCGCGCTTCTCCTCGTCCACCGCGGTCACGATCGAGGCGGCGAAGTAGAGCACCTTCTCGAGCTCGCGCGGGGCGATGTCGAGCAGGTAGCCGATGCGGCTCGGGACGCCCTTGAAGAACCAGATGTGCGAGACCGGCGCCGCCAGGTCGATGTGGCCCATCCGCTCGCGCCGCACCTTCTGGCGCGTCACCTCGACGCCGCAGCGCTCGCAGATGATCCCCTTGTAGCGGACGCGCTTGTACTTGCCGCAGTAGCACTCCCAGTCCTTCGTGGGGCCGAAGATGCGCTCGCAGAAGAGCCCGTCGCGCTCGGGCTTCAGCGTCCGGTAGTTGATCGTCTCGGGCTTCGTGACCTCGCCCATCGACCAGTCACGGATCTGCTTCGGCGAAGCCAGCCCGATCTTGATCGCGTCGAAGTCGTTGATGTCGATCTGTGCCAAGTCCCTGTCTCCTTCGGCGCGGAGCGCTCACGCGTCCGTCGCCCGTCACGCGGGTGGTCTCCCGGTCGCCCTTGCCTCAGTCCTCGACGTCGAGCTCGGCGGCGTCCGCCTCGAGCTCGTCCAGCTCGCCCTCGGCGACGGCCGCCTTGAGCTCCTCGTCGTTCGCCACCAGCAGGTCGCCGTCGGCGCCCTCGCTGGCGCCTTCCTCGACCTCCTGGGCGGACGGGTCGGCCGCAGCCGCCCGCATCGTCGCCGCCGAGAGGTCGATGCCGAGCTCCTCCGCGGCGCGGAGCAGCTCGTCGTCCTCTTCCCGCACCTCGACCTCGCGGCCCTCGTCGGAGAGCACGTGGACGTCGAGCGCCAGCGACTGCATCTCCTTGAGCAGCACCTTGAACGACTCGGGGATCGACGGCTCGGCGATGTTCTCGCCCTTGACGATCGCCTCGTAGGCCTTGACGCGCCCGATCGTGTCGTCGGACTTGATCGTGAGCATCTCCTGGAGGGTGTACGCGGCGCCGTACGCCTCGAGCGCCCACACCTCCATCTCGCCGAAGCGCTGGCCGCCGAACTGCGCCTTGCCGCCGAGCGGCTGCTGCGTGACGAGCGAGTAGGGCCCCGTGGAGCGGGCGTGGATCTTGTCGTCGACGAGGTGCAGCAGCTTGAGGATGTACATGTAGCCGACGGTCACCTTCTGCTCGAAGGGCTCGCCCGTCTTGCCGTCGTAGAGCTGCACCTTCCCGGAGCAGCGCCGCCCCGCCGCCCGCTTCGTGTCGACCTTCATCGCGATCTCGGCCCCGGGCGAGGTGGCCCAGGCGACGAGCGCGTCGTCCACGTCCTCCTCGGTGGCGCCGTCGAACACGGGTGTCGCCACCGCGCGCGGGTTCGGCGCGTTGATCGGCGCCCGCGGGTTCACGGGCTCGCCGTCCTCGAACACCCCGTGGGCTGCTGCCCACCCGAGGTGCGTCTCGAGGATCTGGCCGATGTTCATGCGGCTGGGCACGCCGAGCGGGTTGAGCACGACGTCGACCGAGCGGCCGTCCTCGAGGAACGGCATGTCCTCCTCGGGGACGATCTTCGAGATCACGCCCTTGTTGCCGTGGCGCCCGGCGAGCTTGTCGCCCTCGGCGATCTTGCGCTTCTTCGCCACGTAGACGCGGACGAGCTCGTTCACCCCCGGCGGCAGGTCGTCGCCACCGTCGCGCGAGAACGTCTTCACCCCGATCACCTTGCCGCCCTCGCCGTGCGGCACCTTGAGCGAGGTGTCGCGGACCTCGCGCGCCTTCTCCTTGAAGATGGCGCGGATCAGCTTCTCCTCCGCGGTGAGCTCGGTCTCGCCCTTCGGCGTCACCTTGCCGACGAGCAGGTCGCCGGAGCCGACCTCGGCGCCGAGGCGGACGACGCCCCGCTCGTCGAGGTTGGCGAGCGACTCCTCGGAGCGGTTCGGGATGTCGCGGGTGATCTCCTCGTCGCCCAGCTTCGTCGAGCGGGCGTCGATCTCGTACTCGTGGATGTGGATCGAGCTGAGCACGTCGTCCTTCACGATCCGCTCCGAGAGCACGATCGCGTCCTCGAAGTTGAAGCCCTCGAACGGCATGAACGCGACGAGCAGGTTGGCGCCGAGCGCGAGCTCGCCACCGTCCGTGGACGAGCCGTCCGCGATCACCTCGCCGGCATGCACCTTGTCGCCGAGCTTCACGACCGGCTTCTGGTGGATCAGCGTTCCCTGGTTGGAGCGCATGAACTTCGTCAGCTCGTACTCGTCACGCGAGCCGCGGCCCTCGACGACGATCTTCCCGGCGTCGACGTCGATCACGGTGCCGGCGCGCCGGGCGAGCACGACGTCGCCGGTGTCCACGGCGGCGCGGAACTCGAGGCCGGTGCCGACGAGCGGCGCCTGCGGGATCATCAGCGGCACCGCCTGCCGCTGCATGTTGGCGCCCATCAGCGCGCGGTTGGCGTCGTTGTGCTCGAGGAAGGGGATCAGCGCCGTCGCCACCGACACGATCTGCGCCGGGGAGACGTCCATGTAGTCGACGTCGGTCGGCGACGCGATCACGGCCTCGCCCGCCTGCGAGCGGCAGAGCACCTGGTCGTTCTCGAACTTCCCGGTCTTCTCGTCGACGGGCTCGGAGGCCTGCGCGATCGTGTACTGCGCCTCCTCCGAGGCGTCGAGGTACACGATCTCGTCGGTGACCTTGCCGCGCGCGACCACGCGGTACGGCGTCTGGATGAAGCCGAACTCGCTGACGGTCGCGAACGACGCGAGCGAGCCGATGAGGCCGATGTTCGGCCCCTCCGGGGTCTCGATCGGGCACATGCGCCCGTAGTGGGTGGGATGGACGTCGCGCACCTCGATCGGCGCGCGCTCGCGCGTGAGGCCGCCGGCGCCGAGCGCGCTCAGGCGCCTCCGGTGGGTGAGCCCGGCGAGCGAGTTCGTCTGGTCCATGAACTGCGAGAGCTGTGAGGAGCCGAAGAACTCCTTCAGCGCCGCCACCACCGGCCTGATGTTGATGATCGTCTGCGGCGTGATCGTGTCGACGTCCTCGGTGGTCATCCGCTCGCGAACGACACGCTCCATCCGGTAGAGGCCGACCCGGAACGCGTCCTGGATCAGCTCGCCAGTCGTGCGGAGCCGCCGGTTGCCGAAGTCCTCGTACTCGTCGAGCTCGCCGCGGATCGGCTCACGGCCGAGCACCGCCGCCTCGGCGGCGTAGTCCTTCGCGTCCTCGGGCACGCCCAGCTTGACCGGGAGGCTGACGAGGCGCCGGACGAGGGCGATGATGTCCTCGGTCGTCAGCACCCGGGTGCCCTCGGGCACGTGGACGCCGAGCCGGTGGTTGAGCTTGTAGCGGCCGACCTTCGTCAGGTCGTAGCGCTTCGGATCGAAGAAGAGCGAGCGCAGCAGGTTCCGCGCGTTGTCGAGCGTCGGCGGCTCACCGGGACGCTGCTTCTTGAAGACCTCGATCAGGGCCTCCTCCTCGCGGGTGGAGGGGTCCTTGTCGAGCGTGTTCTGGATGTAGACGCGCCCGGCCTCGTCGAACAGCGCCAGGATCGCCTCGTTGCTCGACGTGTCGAGCACGAAGCCGGTGGTCGGGTCCTCCTCGGGCAGCGCCCGGAGCAGCGTCGTGATCGGGAGCTTTCGCTTCCGGTCGATCCGCGCGTAGACGATGCCCTTCTTGTCGATCTCGAGCTCGAGCCACGAGCCGCGGGAGGGCATCAGGTTCGCGGTGAAGACCTGCTTGGTCGCGTCCTTCGGCTCCATCAGGTACGCGCCGGGTGAGCGGACGAGCTGCGTGACGATCACGCGCTCGGTGCCGTTGATGATGAACGTGCCGTATTCGGTCATCATCGGGAAGTCGCCCATGAAGACCCGCTGCTCGCGGATCTCCCCGGTCTCCGTGTTCACGAAGCGGACGACCATGGACAGCGGCGCCTGGTAGGTCAGGTCCTTCTCCCGGCACTCCTGCAGCGTGAACTGCGGCTCCCCGAACTCGTACTCCGCGAACTCCACCGCGAGCGTTCCGGTGTAGTCCGTGATCGGAGAGATGTCGTCGATCGTCTCCCGCAGGCCGTCATCCAGGAACCACTGGAAGGAGGCCTTCTGGATGTCGATCAGGTTGGGGAGGTCGAGGATGTGCTTCAGGCGCGAAAACGTCTTGCGCGCACGGGGCGCGACAGCAGTGCTGCTCAAGAACAGCCTCCCTTAGGGCGTGCGGTGGGAACGACAGGCAGGGTCGTGAGAGCTAGCGCTCGGCGGAACCTTTGATCCTACAGGACGCGCGCACTCCACCGCAACCGCGGGCCGCGGTGGAGAAGTCCTCCGAGAACCATAGCGGAGAGCGCGCGCCCAGGGCGTGGGACGGGCCGACGCCGAGCCGGGAGGCCCACGGGCCGCGAACCGCCGACGGGCGTGCGAACCACCCCACCGGGAACGGCTCGGGCCGCCGGGAGGCACGGCCGCGACTGCGAGCAGCACCGTCGTCAGCGCTCGAGGCGACCCCCACGAAACGGGTGCACGCGTCCGCGCACGAACGGCTCCATGGACGACCCACCCCCCGTGGGCAGCGAGCGTCGACGGGGGCCGCCTCCCGGCGGCCCCCGTGCGACCGGGCCCGAGTCGGGCTTGGACCGGTGCGCCGCGTTACTTGAGCTCGACGGAGGCGCCGGCCTCCTCGAGCTCCGCCTTCAGCTTCTCGGACTCGTCCTTGTTGAGGCCCTCCTTGACGGCGTTGGGGGCGCCGTCGACGAGGTCCTTCGCCTCCTTGAGGCCGAGCCCGGTCGCCGCGCGCACGACCTTGATCACCTGGATCTTCTTGTCGCCCGCGGCGATGAGCACCACGTCGAAGGAGTCCTTCTCCTCCACCGCGGCTCCGCCCGCTTCCCCAGCGGCCGGCACGGCGGCGGCGACGGCGACGGGAGCTGCGGCGGTGACGCCCCACTCCTCCTCGATCGCGTTCTTCAGCTCGACGAGCTCGAGCACGGTCATGCCGCCGAGCGTCTCGAGGACGTTCTTCACGTCGGTTGCCACTGTTACTCCTCCTCGTTTCCGGGTTCGGTCTCGTTCTCGGTGTCGGCTTCGGCCGAAGGGGCTTCCGCCGCTGCTTCGGTGTCGGGCCGGGCCTCGGCTTCCGAGCCGGCCTCCGCCTCTGCGTCGGGCGCCGACGGCTGCTCGACGGCCGTCGCCGGCTCCTGCGGGGCCTCGTCGGCCGTGTCGTCGGCGACTGGCTCCTGAACGTGCTCCTCGGCGCCCCCACCCTGCTCCTCGAGCTGAGCGATCCGGGCGTCGATCAGACCGGCCAGGTCGCGCAGCGGGGCCTCCAGCAGGCCGGCGAGCTGGGTCACCGGGGCGATGATCACTCCGACGAGCTGGCTCTTCAGGACGTCGACCGGCGGCAACTTCGCCAGCCGCTCCACGTCAGACGCCTCGAGCTGCTTGCCCTCGAAGACGCCGCCGCGCAGCGCAAGGATCTTCGTCTCCCTCGCGGTGTCGGAGAGCGCCTTGGCGACGGCGACGGCGTCACCGTCGGACTCGACGAACGCGATCGCCGTCGGGCCCTCGAGCAACGCGAGCAGCTGCTCCGCACCGGCCGCCTCGGCGGCGCGGCGGGTCAGGGAGTTCTTGACGACCGTCAGTGTCGCCCCGTGCTCCCGGAGCCTCCTGCGCACCTCGGCGAGCTGGGCGTTGGTCAGGCCGCGGTAGTCGGCGACGAGCAGCGACTCGGTCTCCCGCAGCCGCTCCGTCAGCTCGCCGACGACGCGCTCCTTCTCGGTTCTCTGCACTCCGTACCTCCTCTCGAACGTTCGGGCCCGCCTGGGGCGGGCTCGAAGGAGAGGCAGGCGACTCCTGCTCGACGATCGAGGCCGCCTCGGCCGGTCCTCTGCGGGCGCCCGCGGGCGCCGGCTGCCGGCTGTCTGTGGCGACGGGCTGGCTTCCGTGCGACCTAGGCCGGGACGGCCTCCTCTGCGGCGTCGAGCTCCTCGACGAGGTCGCGGGTGCGCGTCGGGTCGACGTGCAGCCCCGGGCCCATCGTTGTCGTCAGGGTGATGCCCTTGATGTAGCGCCCCTTCGCCGCGGCCGGCTTGGCACGCACGATCTCGTCGAGCAGCGTGGCGTAGTTCTCGAGCAGCTGGCGCTCGTCGAAGCTCTTCTTGCCGATCGGCAGGTGCACGTTGGCGCCACGGTCGGTGCGGTACTCGAGCTTGCCCGCCTTCGCGTCGGTGACTGCCTTGCCGACGTCGAAGGTCACCGTCCCCGTCTTCGGGTTCGGCATCAGGCCGCGGGGGCCGAGCACCCGGCCCAGCTTGCCCACGTTGCCCATCTGATCCGGCGTGGCGATCGCGACGTCGAACTCGAGGAACCCACCCTCGATGCGCGTCGCGAGGTCGGCGGACCCGACGACGTCTGCGCCCGCCTCCTCGGCCTCGCGCGCCTTCTCGCCCTCGGCGAACACGGCCACGCGCACCGCCCTGCCGATGCCGTGCGGCAGCATCAGCGTGCCGCGCAGCTGCTCGTCGGCGTGGCGGACGTTGAGGCCGAGCCGGAAGTGCACCTCGACCGTCTCGTCGAACTTCGCGCCCTCGAAGGCCTTGAGCGCCCGCACCGCCTCGGCCGGGGTGTAGAGCCGCTCACGGTCGATCGTCGCCCGCGCCGCCCTGTACCGCTTTCCGTGCGCGGCCATCAGCGCTCCACCTCCAGGCCCGTCTGCCCCGCAGGGCACCCCCGGAAGCAGCCGCCGCCGCGGCCGGCCGGCGATTCGCCCACGACGGTCATCCCTCCACCTCCACGCCCATCGAGCGGGCCGTCCCGGCGATCACGAGCATCGCCGCCTCGACGTCGTTCGCGTTGAGGTCGGGCATCTTGGTCTCCGCGATCGAGCGCAGCTGCGCCTTCGTCAGCCTGCCCACCTTCTCGCGGTTGGGCTCGCCGGAGCCGGACTCGATCCCGAGCGCCTCCTTGATCAGCACGGCGGCCGGGGGCGTCTTGGTGATGAACGTGAAGGAGCGGTCCTCGAAGACCGTGATCTCCACGGGGATGATACGGCCGTTCTCGTGCGCGGTCTGCGCGTTGAACGCCTTGGTGAACTCGACGATGTTGACCCCGTGCTGGCCCAGCGCAGGCCCGACCGGCGGCGCAGGGTTCGCCTGCCCGCCCGGGATCTGGAGCTTGATGAGTGTGAGGACCTTCTTCGCCATGTGCGTGAGTGCATGCGGGGCTGCCCGCCCCTCCTCCCGTCTTGTCGTGGTGCGGGTCAGTCGATCTTCTTCACCTGGTCGAAGCCGAGCTCGACCGGTACCTGGCGCTCGAAGATGTCCACGAGCACCTTCAGCTTCTGCTGGTCCGCGTTGACGTCGACGATCTCGCCGTCGAAGTCGGAGAGCGGGCCCGACGTCACCTTGACGGACTCACCGAGCGTGAACTCGACCTGGGACTTCGGAGCGGGCGCGCCCGCAGCGCCGCCGTGTTGCAGGATGCGGTCGACCTCGCCCTGTGCGAGCGGCACCGGCTTGGCGCCGGCGCCGACGAAGGCGGTCACGCCGGGCGTGCCCTTGACGACCGTCCACGCCTCGTCGCTCAGGTCCATGTTCACCAGCACGTAGCCGGGGAGCACGCGCTTCTCGATCTGGACCTTCTGCCCGTCCTTGGTCTCGATCACCTGCTCCGTGGGCACGACCACCCGGCGGAAGCGGTGCTGCTGCCCCATGGAGAGGATCCGGTGCTCGAGGTTCTGCTTGACCTTGTTCTCGTGCCCCGAGTAGGTGTTGACGACGTACCACTGGAACATCTGCGATCTCCTACTGGCCGAGAAGCACGTCGCGGACGAACGGACGGAGCACCTGGTCGACCCCCCAGAGATACGCACCGACGATGGCGCACGCGATCAGCACGACGATCGTCCCCTGGATCACCTGCGGCCGGTTCGGCCACTCGACCTTCTTGAGCTCACCGACGGACTCGCGGAGGAAGCCGCCTCGGCGCGGCGCCTGGACATGCGGTGCCGCCGCCGCGGCCGCCGGGCCACCGCCGGTCTCGACCGGCTCGCGGGCGGGCTCGCGCTTCGCGCCTCCCGCCGAGCGCCGCGCGTCGCGACGCTGCCGTCTGGTCTCGCCTGCCATCGCCAGGTGCTCCTTCCGCGCTAACGGGTCTCGCGGTGCGGGGTGTGCCTGCCGCACCAGCGGCAGTACTTGCTGAACTCCACGCGATCCGGCGAGTTCCGCTTGGACTTCTGCGTCTGGTAGTTCCGCCGCTTGCACTCGGTGCAGGCGAGCGTGATCGCGACTCTGACTCCGGTGGCCATCTCTCAGCTTCTCTCGTGGGTACGGATACGCGGCGGGAGGTAGCGGCGGTAGGACTCGAACCTACGACACGCGGATTATGATTCCGCTGCTCTAACCAACTGAGCTACGCCGCCCCGGCGGACGAGAAGCATAGCAGCGTCCCGCCTCGGGGTCGGCGGCCTGTCGGGCGGCGCTTTCGATCCTGGCTCGCGCCCGCGTGTCGACGGCCGCGCGGGCGGGCGAGCCCGCCGTCTCGGGCGAGACATCCCCGTCGAGCACGCAATCCTGCGTGAGCTCGACCGCGCCGCCGAGCTGCGGGACCGTCCTGCCGCCCTCGGCGTCGGCACGACGTCGACCCCGAGGGCGAGGCGCTTCGCGTGCTCTGGCGGCCTCCGTGACTCCGACCGGTCGGCTCCGTAGGATCCGGCCCGTGATCCGCGTTCCCCCGCAGCGTGGCGGCTGGCTCGAGGTCGTCTGCGGCCCGATGTTCAGCGGCAAGAGCGAGGAGATGATCCGCCGCCTGCGCCGCGCCGAGATCGCCGGGCAGCGCGTGATCCTGTTCAAGCCGCGGATCGACTCCCGCTATGACGTCGCGGACGTCGTCAGCCATGCCGGCGTGCGCATGTCCGCCGTGCCGGTCGACGGCTATGCGGAGGTCGTCGCTCGCGCGCGCAGCCACGACGTGGTGGGCATCGACGAGGTGCAGTTCTTCGAGCAGGAGGTCGTCCACGCCGCGCTCGAGCTCGCTGACGGAGGCGCCCGGGTGATCTGCTCGGGCCTCGACCAGGACTTCCGCCGCCTGCCCTTCGGGCCGGTGCCCGAGCTGCTCGCCCGAGCCGAGTTCGTCGACAAGCTGCAGGCCGTCTGCCACCGCTGCGGCGGGCCGGCGACGACGACGCAGCGGCTCGTCGACGGACGGCCGGCGCCGTACTCGGGGGACACGATCGTGGTCGGCGCAGCGGAGCAGTACGAGGCGCGCTGCCGCGACTGTCACGAGCCGGGGGCCGGGGCCGTGGCAGCCGCCGCCTGATCAGCGGCGGGCACCGCCGAGGATCGCGCACACCGGGTAGGCCAAGCCCGCCGCCAGCACGATCGTCCCCCCGGGCGCCAGGTCCGCGTAGTACGCGATCGTGAGGCCGACGAGCACCGACCCGACCCCGATCCCCACGGCGATCCCGAGCGTCGAGCGGAGGCTCCACGCGACGCGGCCGGCCGCCGTCACCGGCAGCACCATCAGCGCGGCGACCAGGAGGAGGCCGACGATCCGCATCGCGAGCGCAACCGTGAGCGCCGCGAGCACGGCGACCACCATGTTCAGCGTGTCCACGGCCACGCCGGCGACCCTGCTGCCCTCCTCGTCCACGACCGACCCGACCAGCCCGCGGTAGAGCACGCCGAGCGTCGCGATCGCGGCCAGGCCGAGCGCGAGCACGAGCCAGACGTCGGACCAGGTGACGGTCAGGATCGAGCCGAAGAGGTACTGGAAGAGGTTGACGTTCAGCGCGCCGGCCGACGAGACGAGCACGACGCCGAGGGCGAGGCCGACGTAGAAGACGAGCGCGAGCGCCTGGTCTCCTACCGTGCCTCCTTTGGTGCGAAGCAGCTCCACCGCCACGGCGCCGACCACCGCGAACACCAGCGCCACGGCCACGGGCGACACGTCGAGCAGGACGCCGGCGGCGACACCCGCGAACGCGACGTGGCCGAGCCCGTCCCCGATCAGCGACTGCCGCCGCTCGACGAGGAAGAAGCCCACCGCCGGCGCCAGGACGCCGACCACCGCGCCGGCGGCGAAGGCGAGCCGCATGAACTCCAGCCGCAGCATCAATGGCCCTGCGCGTGGTCGTGGGACGGGTCGTGCCAGACCGCCGGCAGGTCTGCCGGTGGGCCGTCGAAGACGATCCCGCCGCGGACGAGCACGAGCCGCTCGACGACGTGCTCGACGGCACCGAACTCATGGGACACGTACAGGATGGTCACCCCGAGGTCGCGCCGCAGCCGCTCCAGCAGCACGGCCAGCGACTCCTGCGACTCGGCGTCGACGCCCGTCGTCGGCTCGTCGAGCACGAGCAGCGACGGCTCGCACGCCAGCGCCTTGGCGATGAACGCGCGCTGGCGGAGGCCCCCCGAGAGCGTCCGCAGGGGAGCGGTCGCACGATCGGCGAGGCCGACGCGGGCGATCGCGGAGTCGACGACCTCGCGATCGGCGCGTCGCAACGGCCCGAAGATGCCGCTGGGAGCAAGCCGGCCGGCCGAGACGAGCTCGCGGACGGTGACGGGGGCCTCGCCGCCGGCGCCTGCCCGCTGTGGCAGGTAGCCGATCCTTCGGGAGCGGTCGCGCCGCCCGGCTGGACGCCCGAAGACGCGAACCTCACCCACCGACGCCCGCTCCAGTCCGAGAACGAGGCGGAGCAGGGTGGTCTTGCCGCCCCCGTTCGGTCCCGCCACGGCGAGGAACTCGCCCTCGGACACCCGCAGCGTGACGTCTGCGAGCACCGGCACGCCGGGCCGGTACGCGAAGGACACGTGCTCCAGCTCGATCGCCGCGACCATGGTCATCGGCAGCCCAGCGCCCGCCGGAGCGCCGTGAGATTCGAGCGCATCACCGAGAAGTAGTCGGCGCCCCGGCCGAGCTCGGCGTGCCCGAGCCCCTCGAGCGGGTCGAGCACCGCGGCCGCGACACCCGCCTCACGGGCGATCGTCCGCGCGAGGCCCGGCGCCACCAGCGGCTCGACGAACACCGTCGTCGCGCCAGTGCGCCGCACCTCGTCGACGAGCGCTTCGAGCTCGCGCGCGGGCGGCTCCGCCTCCGGGGCGAGCCCCGTGAGGGCGACCTCCGTGAGCTCGTACCGGCCGGCGAGGTAGCCGAAGGCCGCGTGTGCGGTCACGATCTCCCGGCGCGCGCAGTCGGCGAGCCCCGCTCGTAGCTCGCGGTCGAGACCCTCGAGCCGCGTGGCCAGCCGGTCGGCGCCCTCCGGCGAGCGAAGCGCGGTGCCGATGCGCCGTGCGATCGCGGCGAAGCGCACGGGGTCGAGCCAGACGTGGGGGTCGGCCCCCCCGGTCCCGACGAGCACGTCCGACTCGTGCAGCAGGTCGACGGCGTGGTCGCGCCCGGCGACCGCCGC
>JAOUEK010000352.1 GCA_029858755.1 Thermoleophilia bacterium | reverse complement strand
CACACGCCGCAGCCTCGCGCCGTCGCTACGACGCGGACGCCTCCTCGCCTGCTGCGGTGGCGTCGATCTCGATCTCCGCGGGGCCGGCGTCGACCCCGAAGGAGCGGTGCTGTACATCCGCGCGACGATGGGCGGCGTGCAGGTGACCGTGCCCCGCGACTGGCGTGTCACCGTGGCCGCGGACACGCGGGCAGGAGGCGTCGACACGCACGTCGCCGAGGCGGACGCGCTCCCAGAAGGCGCTCCGTCGCTGCACGTCGACGTGGTCGCGCGGATGGGCGGCGTCCTGATCACGAGCGGCGACGAGCCAGACGGGCCGGCGGCCACGTAGCCCGACGCCTCTCGTGGCGCCGGATCCGCGCCCCCGCGCGAGCGGCTATCGTCGCAGTGATGGACACGCTCGTGAGCGCGAGTTGGCTCGGCGCCCACCTCGACGACCCGGACCTCGTCGTGCTCGACTGCAGCGTCCGGGTGGAGCAGGATGCAGATGGGCGTTTCCGCAGCATCAACGGCCGGCCCGACTACGAGAACGGCCACATCCCGACCGCCGGGTTCGCCGACCTGCTCGGCGACCTCTCCGACCGCAGCAGCCCGCTCGAGACCGCCATGCCGAAACCGGAGCAGTTCTGCGCCGCGATGGGCGCGCTCGGGGTCGGTGACGACTCTCGCGTGGTGCTGTACGACGACAGCTTGTCCGTGTGGGCAGCGCGCGTCTGGTGGACGCTGCGCTGGGTCGGCTTCGACCGGGCAGCGCTCCTCGACGGAGGGCTGAACGCCTGGCTGAGCGAGGATCGCCCACTTTCCACCGAGCCGGCCACCCGGCCGGCGCGACACCTCACGCCCGCGCTCCGCCCCCGGCTGATCGCCGACAGGGACGAGGTGCTCGCTGCAATCGAGGACGACGCCGTCTCCCTCGTCGACACGATGCCCGCGGAGCACTACCGCGGCGAGTTCGCCCTCTACGACCGTCCCGGGCACATCCCCGGCGCCACGAACCTCTCCGCACTCGCGCTGCTCGACGAGGCGGGCCGCTTCCGGCCGGACGAGGAGCTGGCCGCGATCATCGGCGGTGACCGGAGCACCCGCACGATCACGTACTGCGGCGGCGGGATCGCAGCGTCCGCCAACGCGTTCGTCATGACCCGGCTCGGTTTCACCGACGTCGCGGTCTACGCCGCATCGCTGGAGGAGTGGGCCGCAGACGCCAGCCTGCCGCTGGTGGTGGGCACTCCCTGAGACGCCGCGGAGCACGGCGCTGCCGAGCGGAAGCGCCGCGAGAGGCTATGACTCTCTCGAGGCTCGCTCTTGGGTGCAGCTGAGGGGGCGGCCGATGCCGGCCGCCACGCCTACAGGCTGAAGTTGTAGGAGTCCACCGGCGTCACGGGCTCCGCGTGGGGCGGCACCTCGCAGCGGTCTCGCAAATCGGCCTGGAAGGCACGAAACGCCTCGGAGCCCGAGAGCACGCGCTGCTTCTCCTCCGAGGGGAAGAACGCGACGTGCACGAACGTACGCCCGTCCTCCTTCCTGAAGGTCGCGTAGTGGACGTCGGGGTCTGCTATCTGGCGGAGCTCGTCGTAGACGGCACGTACGAGGGCCTCGTTCTCGCCCACGCGGTCCGGCTTCACCGTGTATGTGACGATGACGTTGATCATCAGAGCCCTCCTCGGTGGTCGACTGCTCAACGGCAGTCCGGGCCGCATCCTAAGAGGTTCGACGAGACCGGCTGGCGGCATGCGTGGAGAGCCGCTCTCACGGCTGGGGCCACGACGTGCCCAGGGTATGCCGCCGCCGGCATGAATCAGAGATGGGGCCCCTGCCTGCCGCCGAGAAACCGCTGCACCTCGACTCGCGCGTTCTCGTCGCGGTGCATGAAGACGTGACCGCCGCGCGGCACCGTCACGAAGCGCGCTCCCGGTATTCGCTCTGCCATTGCGCGCGTGTCGTCGTACGAAGCGAGCGGGTCGTCACGGGCGTGGACGACGAGCGTCGGCACCGCCAGCTCTTCGAACGGGTAGCGGGCGATGTCGGGGTTCGAGTCGTATGCGTCGAAGATGATTCCCCGTCTGCGAGGGCCGACCGGGAAGAAGGAGTCCATGATCTCGATCTCGTCGCCGCGGGCTCGATCGTCGCGAGCGAAGCCGGGTGGGAAGCCGGCGACTCGTCGCAGCACGGGCCTGGCGACCCTTCGCGCGGCCCAGAAGGCCGGCTGCGAGAACACGAACGGTGCGAGCGCGCGCGGGGGGAGCGCCGGCGGGTCGGGATGCGGCGCGTTGGCGCAGAGCAGACCCTCGAGCCGTCAGAACAGCTGGTTCTCGCCGGCGAAGATCTCGGACACCGAGTCGTCCGCGAAGACGTTGCGGATCGTCTCCGCGAGGATGCCGGCGACGGACAGCATCTCGACGTTGTCCGGCTTCGTGAGGGGATCGACGGGAACGGTGTCGGTGACGACCAGCCGGTCGATCTCGCTTCCAGCGATCCGCTCGAGCGCCGGCCCGTTGAAGAGCCCGTGCGTCGCGCACGCGTACACCTTCAGCGCGCCAGCCTCCTTGAGGGCGGCCGCTCCCGCGACGAGCGTGCCGGCCGTGTCGACGATGTCGTCGCTCATCACAGCCACGCGCCCCTCGACGTCGCCGATCACCGTCGTCACCTTCGCCTCGTTGTGCCCCGGTCGCACCTTGTTGAGGATCACCAGCTCGCCGCCGATCATCTCCGCGAACTTCCCCGCGAGCTTTGCGCGGCCCGTGTCCGGCGAGACCGCCGCCAGCGGCTCGGCGAGGTTGAGGTCGCGGACGTACTGTGCGAAGAGCGGAACGGCGGTCATGTGGTCGACGGGGATCTTGAAGAAGCCCTGCGCCTGCCCCGCATGGAGGTCCATCGTGAGCACGCGGTCGGCACCGGCCGTCTGCAGGATGTCGGCGACGAGCCGGGCCGCGATCGCCTCTCGCGGGCGGGACTTCTTGTCCTGACGGGCGTAGAAGTACCAGGGGACGACGGCCGTGATCCGCTTGGCCGACGCGAGGCGAGCCGCGTCGATCATGATCAGCAGCTCCATCAGGTGCGCGTCGACGGGGTCGCACGCCGTCTGCACGATGAACACGTCGTCGCCCCGGATCGAGCTCTCGTACCGACAGTACGTCTCGCCGTTCGCGAACCGCTTCAGGGTGACCGCGCCGAGCTCGCAGCCCAGGTGATCGGCGATCTTGTGCGCGAGCGCGGGGTTGG
>JAOUEK010000351.1 GCA_029858755.1 Thermoleophilia bacterium | reverse complement strand
GCGCTCCGCGCACGAGCGGCACGAGCGGCAGCAGCCACACGAGGAACTGCGGCGAGAGCACCCGCCCGAGCGCGACGAGCGCGACCACCACCGCGGCCGCGTAGAGCACGAAGCGCTCGGGCTCGGCGGGCCCTCTCGCGTAGCGCACCCACAGCCAGACCACGACGGCGATCTGCGCGAGGCCAACGAGCACGCCGGCGACCACGGCGACGGCGCCCGTGAGGTTCTGGGAGCCGTGGCTCGACTCCCAGCCGAGCGGCAGGTCGGCGAGGTGGTGCAGCGCCAGCAGCACGGCGGAGCCGAGGCTCTCGATCTGCAGCGGCCGGTCGAGCTGCCGCCACACGCTCCGCGCGATGCCCTCCGGCGCGAGCACCGCGAACACGGCGAACACCGCCGCGACGACCGCGACGGCCAGTCCCGCCGTGAGCACCGCCTCGCGCCGGCCGCGGCGGCGCGCGACGTGGACGACGACGAGCGGCAGCAGGGCGCCGGGATAGAGCTTGACCGCCGTCGCCAGGCCCATCGTCGCCGCTCCAGCCCGGAGGCGGCCCGCGACCAGCGCCGCCGTCGCGGCCGCAACCAGCGCGGCCGGCAGCAGGTCGAAGCGGGTGAGCACGAACGGCCCGAGCAGCACCGGCGTCAGCGCCGGGGCGCCGACCGCGAGCACGAAGCGGATGCGGCCCGCACCGAGCGCGGCGAGGGCCAGCGCAACGAACGCGACCATCGCCACGCCGCACGCGACCATGAGCACCGCGAACGCCCGCGCATAGCCGACTGAGCCCTGGGCGACGAGGGAAGGGAGAGCGAACGCCGGCAGCGCGCCCGGCGGGTACTCGACGGCGAAGTCCCGGTAGGGGAGCTCGCCTCGCTCCATGCGGTCGCCGTAGCCACGGTAGTGCGGGGTGTCGGGGATCGGCACCGTCCCGTCCCAGACGCTCGACTGGAACGCCACGAGCACGAGGAAGACGCCGACGGCGCACGTGGCCACGGCCAGGCGGAAGGCGCGGTCAGGCGCGCGGCGCATCCGTCCTCCCGAGCAGCAGCGCCAGCAGCGTGAAGGGCAGCACCCAGGGCAGGTAGAGGTAGAACCAGTGGGTCAGCACGAGCTGGAGCGCCACGAGCACCGCGGCGGTGAGCGCGGCGAGCTCCAGCGGCCCCTTGCGGCGCGGCACCACGGCGACGACCAGGGCGAGCCCGAGCACCACGCCCTGCAGCAGCCGCTGCCCGATGCGCAGGTCGGGAATTCCGGCGGCGTGGTACTGCCCCCAGTCCCAGATCGAGAACGGCGAGTGCCGGCCCAGCTGGAAGCCGAGGGTGCGGTCGAAGAAGGTGCGTGCGGCGTCGACGAGGCCCGGCTCGAGCAGCAGGATCGAGAGCGTGGCGAGGGCGGCGAGCCCGAAGGCGGCGGCGAAGCGCCACGCGTCGCGGAGCCGCGTGGCGGGATACGTCAGCCACAGCGGCGCGACGACCAGCGGCGCGAACTTCGCCATCCCCGCGAGCGAGCCCAGGGCACCGCGGCCCCACGGCGACGAGGCCGCCGCGAAGCCCCAGACGAGCAGCGCCGGGACGAGCGCGTCGTTCGCGGCCGAGAGCAGCAGATAGGTGGTGAAGGGGAACGCCACCCAGCCGAACCCGAGCAGGACGGCGAGGCGGCGGCCGCCGTGGCGCAGGCCGACGACGACGAGGCCCGCCAGCGTGAGCAGGTCGAGGCCGAGCGCCGTCCAGCGTGCCGCCGGCAGGCGGTCCCAGCGCCCCGACCAGCCGAGGGCGGCCACCGCCGGCACGTAGGCGAGGTACGTCGCAGGCCCGTACGTGTCGCCGCGCTCGACGGCCGACTCGCAGCGGCCGTTGGACTGGATGCGGTCGCGCGCGTCGCTGGGGGCGTCGGGCTCGCACGGGCGCAGCGTGTCGCGGACCGGCATGTGCCCGTAGGGGGCCTCCCCGTGGAGGATGCGGTGGGCGCCGACGACGCTCGCGTAGCCGACGTCGATCACCGGCGGCGGCTCCGCGACGTCCAGCCCGAGGCGGAAGCCGCCGAGGAACACCGCCACGGCCGCCAGCAACCACAGCGGCAGCAGCGGCCGCGTGGGCGGCAGCGCCCGCCCGCGGAGGCCGATCCAGAGCATCCGTCCGAGCAGGTACGCGAGCGAGGCGGTGGCGAGCGGCACGCTGCGGAAGACCTCTCCGCGCTCGAAGAACCACCACGAGAGCGTGAAGGAGAGGAGGCCGATCAGGTCGAGGTTGCGCAGCGAGAGCGGGCGGCGCAGGTCGGCGAGCCCGACCAGGAAGACGGCGCACAGCGTCAGCCACACTGGCATCGAGGTGAGCACGCGGCCGCCGAAGGCGCCCTCGCCACCGCGCGCCATCTTCCAGGCGACCTGCGGCCCCGTCCACGCCTCCACCACCTTCCCGGTGGCGTCGTCGACGACCCCGGTCGCCACCTCGCCCGCTGGGCCGAGGCGGACGTGCACCGTCCACCGCTGCGTGCCCTCCTCGAACTCGGCGTCGGTCGACGGAGACGGCGCGTAGCGGTCGAGCCAGTCGGTGACCTTGGGGTCGTCGAGCAGCGCGGCGACCGCCTCACCCTCCGTGAGCACGGGCGGCGGCGCGGCACGGACGGGCGCGGCGGCGGCCAGCGCCAGGACGAGCGCGAGCGCAGCGAGGCTTACGAGTCGGCGCTGCGCCCGACGCGGAACGACCACAGCTTGTTGCCCACGAAGTTGACGGGCGTGACGAGGACGATCGCGATCGCCTGCGAGACCACCTTGCCCCCGCCGAGCTCGACGAGGAGCGCGAGCACGACGAGGTTCGCGCCGAGCGCCAGCACCGAGACGACGAGGAAGCGGAGCCCCTGGAAGACGACGTGCCCGCGCTCACCCCGGAACGTCCAGACCCGGTTCCACGTGTAGTTGTTCGTCACCGCGACGAGGAACGAGCCGACCGCGGCCGGCAGGTAGTGGACCCCGGCTGCCCTCAGGAGCAGGGTGTAGACGGCGAGGTTGACGGCGTAGCCGGAGGCGCCGACGACGCAGAACTTGAGCAGCTGCTCCCAGTTCGCCCGGCGGCGCAGGGCGCCGCTGACGCGTGCTCGTGCCACTCCGGCCTGCGTGCTCATGGATCCGTCATCGGCTGTCGGGCGAGGTTAGCTGAGCGGGTCGTCGTCACCCGCGAACCCCTCCGCCCCGAGCAGGGGCACAAAGCGACACGCGAGCGAGCCGCGCTCCT
>JAOUEK010000350.1 GCA_029858755.1 Thermoleophilia bacterium | reverse complement strand
TGGGCGCCACCCGGCTCGTAGCGGCGCAGGATGTCGAAGGCGTAGCCGGTCGTGTGCAGCGAGTAGTTGCGGGTCGCCTCCACGTTGGCCTCTCGTAGCAGCCGCTGGTACTCCTCGTCGCGCACCGTGCTCGTCACCGTCAGCGGCTGCGAGGCTCCCGACAGCGCGTGCACCTGCAGCCCGATGTAGAGAAGCGTCGCCAGCGCCTCGGCGCGGAGGCCCCGGTAGAGCGCGCGCGGCACGCCGAGCCGGTCGGCCAGCTCGCCCATGCGCGGGTCGAGGCGCAGGTGGAAGGCACCCGCGTCCCCGGGGAGCTGTTGCAGGAGCCGGTCGTCCCAGGCCTGCCGGAGGTCGCCCGGCGTCGCGAAGCGAGCGGCCTCCTCGGGCGGATGCAGCGCCTCCTCCGCGCTCGCCTTCGCCCGGTGGAGCGCGGCCAGTCGTGCCAGCTCGTCCGGGTCGTCCCGGTACAGGCGCATGATCTCGTGGGCGGCGAGCACGCGCCAGTAGTAGGTCGGCGAGTCGTCCCCCAACCGCTGCAGCAGCTGGTGAGCAGCGATGTTGCGCACCGGCGAGCTGTCGAAGAAGACGCGCGCCCACGACAGCTCCTCGTTGGCGACGAGGTCGCGCACGGGCACGCCCGACCCGGTGGCGGCGTAGGCGCGCAGCACGTTCGTGAGGTTGCCGATGCCCATGTGGTAGGAGACGACCGCGAGGTCGTCGCGGCCGAAGCGCTCGCCGGCGACGGTGAGGTAGCGGACCGACCCGGCCAGTGCCTGCGCCGGGTCGAAGCGCGCGTCGATTGCCCGTCGCCGGTCGCGGAGCCGGCGCACGGCGGCAGCGTCGCCGCGTCGCCTGGCCGCTGCGATCCTCCGCGTCAGCTCGCGGCTGCGCGCGAGGTCGACCGGCATGCCGAGGAAGTTCTGCGCCGTCTCCGCGAGGATCTGGGTGAGGCCGGACGCACGCGCTGCGTCGTCGCCGGCGACCACCTCCGGTCGCCCGCCAGACTCGAGGAACACGATCGCCTCGAGCAGGTCGGCGTCCACGGCCGTGCCGTCCACCGCCTCGTCGACGAGGTCGCGGAAGGCGGCTGTGCGACCGGCGGCTGCGACCACGCCGCCGGGGCTCTTCGTGAAGAGCGGCTGGCTGAGCCCGAACGCCGCCGCGCGCTCGAGCGCCTCGTCCTGCCCTTCGGCGTAGGCGAGTGGATCCTCGGCAGGCGGCTCCGCGCGCGGCACGAGGAGCGGCGCCGGTCCCGGCCCGGAGCCCGAGAGGCCGCGCGAGACGAGCACGGCGACGAGCGCCGCGACGGCGACGAGCACCGCGAGCGCGGTGAGGCGCCGGCGTCGGATCGTCGACGGCGGTGTGACGGACATGGCACCGCCATTCTGGCTGCCGGGGTGGATCCGGCAGACGCGGGAACGACGGGGTGTGGCTGAAGCCAGACCCGGGGTGAGGCTTCAGCCTCACCCCGCGCCGCAACACCAGCGGGACTGCGGGGGTCTGGCTGAAGCCAGACCCCCAACCGCCCGGGGTGAGGCTTCAGCCTCACCCCGCCTTTCGAAGGACGGCACCGACCGGTGGCAAGCTTGTGGAGTGAAGGCGATGCTCACGGCTGTCGTCCTGCTGGCGGTCGCGCTCGCCGCGTCGGCGGGGTCGGCCGCGTCGCGGCCGCCGTTCACGTCCTCGATCCGGCCCATCCCGCCGAGCACGGCGCGTGCGATGACCGGCGTCTCCTGGCGCCCGGGCTGCCCCGTCGCGCTTCGCGACCTGCGGCTCGTCCAGGTGAGGCACGTCGGCTTCGACGGGCGGGTGCGGCAGGGACGGCTCGTCGTGCACCGCGACGTCGCCCGCAGCGTCGTGCGTGTGTTCCGGCGCCTCTACGCGGCCGGCTTCCCGATCCGGCGGATGCGCCTCGTGGACGCGTACGGCGGGAGCGACTTCCGCTCGATCGAGGCCGACAACACGAGCGCCTTCAACTGCCGCTTTGTAGACGGGACGAGGCGCTGGTCCGAGCACGCCTACGGCCGGGCGATCGACGTCAACCCGATCGAGAACCCCTACGTCTCGGGCGGGCGGACGTCGCACCGTGCGAGCAGGCCGTACCTCGACCGGGCTCCTTGCCGGAAGGGCATGGCCTGTCCGGGCAACCTGCTCGTCGGCGCCTTCCGCGACGCCGGCTTCGGCTGGGGCGGGGACTGGAGCGGCGTGAAGGACTACCAGCACTTCTCCGCCAGCGGGCGCTGAGGCCCGCGAGGTGCGCGCCGCGCTTGGGGCATGGGCGTGGTGATGGAGGTGCGTGAGCCGACCCCGGCCCTCGGCCCGGTCGAGCCGGACGTGGAGGCGATCCGCCGCTCGGTGAGCGATCCGGAGGCTTTCGTCGCCGTCTTCGACCGGCACTTCGACGCCGTGCACCGCTACCTGCACCGCCGCCTCGGCCGCGACCTCGCCGACGAGCTGTGCGCAGAGGTGTTCACACGGGCGTTCGCGTCCCGCGGCCGCTTCACGCCGCACGAGGGAGGAGCGCTGCCCTGGCTGTACGGCATCGCGACGAACCTCGTCCGCCGCCATCGCCGGACGGAGGAGCGGCGCCTGCGCGCGTACGCCCGCACGGGGCTCGACGAGGCGGTGAGCGTGGACGAGGACGCGGTCACGCGTCGTGCGGACGCCGGCCTGCTCGGGCCGGCGCTCGCAGGCGCGCTCGCCGCGCTCTCGCGAGAGGAACGGGACGCGCTCTGCCTCGTCGCGCTCGCCGACCTGACGCAGGAGCAGGCGGCGCTCGCGCTCGGGGTTCCCCTCGGCACGCTGAGCTCGCGCGTGACCCGGGCCCGGTCGAGGCTCCACGCCCGCCTCCCCGACCACGTCCACGGAACGGAGGAGAGATGAGCCAGATCGACGCAGCACTCCGCGACTTCCGCACGCACACGGCGCCGGCCTCGCCCGATGCCCGGCGCGATGCGCTTCACCGGCTCGAGGCGGCGATCGGCGATGGTGCACGGATCCCGCTCGCGCCGTGGCTCCTGCGGCGCACCGCGCCGGCCGCTGCCGCGGCCGTGCTCGTCGCGGGGGCGGGGCTCGCCGTCTCGACGGTCGGGAAGGAGCCCGGGGTGCTCGAGCGCGCCCAGGCCGCGGTGACCCCGAACGGCCGTGTCCTTCACGTCGTCGTGCGCATCGTCGAGCCGTCGGGAACGGTGAGGGCGGAGAGCTGGGTGCGGCCCGACGGCACCGGTCGC
>JAOUEK010000349.1 GCA_029858755.1 Thermoleophilia bacterium | reverse complement strand
CACGGTAGGCGTCGGTCGGCGTCGCGTTCGTGAACACTCCCGTGAACGTGACCCCGTACGCCCGGATCGCGTACGGCCCGGCGTAGATCCACGCGCCGAGCAGGGGCACACCGGGGGTGACCAGCTGCAGGTACGCCCCCATCGCCGCCTTCACGTCCGCTCGGCAGCCGAGGATCGTCCCGTCCTTCGTCGCGGCGAGCTCGTAGGTGGTGACGAAGTCGCGGCCGTGGATCGTGGCCACGTACGCCTCCGAGCGCTCCTCCGTCCACTTCACCGGCCGTCCGAGCCGCCGGGCGAGGGCGATCGTGAGCAGGTCCTCCGCGTACACGTCGAGCTTCGAGCCGAAGCCGCCGCCGACGTCAGGGGCGATCACGCGCAGCTTCGTCTCGCTCATGCCCAGAGTGGCCGCGGCCAGCAGCCGCAGGATGTGCGGGATCTGGGTCGCGCCCCAGTAGGTGACGCTCCCGTCGGGCTCCGGCCGGGCGACGATCGACCGCGGCTCGATCGCGTTCGGCACGAGCCTCGGCTGGTAGTAGCGCCGCGAGACGACGACGTCGGCGTTTGCGAACACGTCGTCGACGTCGTCCGTCGAGAGCTTCCACACGTAGCACTCGTTGCTGCCGAGATCCTCGTGCACGATCGGCGACCCCGGCTCGAGCGCGGCCTCCACGTCGACGGCGACCGGCAGCGGCTCGTAGTCGACCTCCACCAGCTCCGCGGCGTCCTTCGCAAGCGCCCGCGACTCCGCGATCACGACCGCCACGCCGTCCCCCTGGTACTTGGCGATCTCGACCGCGAGCGGGAAGTGCTCGGGGCTCTTCATCTCCTCGGTCACGGGCCAGGCGCACGGCATCGCCGCCTTCCAGTGATCGCGAAGGTCGGCGCCGGTGAACGCCGCCACCACGCCCTCGGCCGCGCGTGAGGCCTCGAGGTCGATCCGGGTGATGCGCGCGTGCGCGTAGGGGCTGCGCACGACCGCCATCCACACCATCCCCGGCAGCGACATGTTGTCGACGTAGCTGCCCCTGCCGGTGAGCAGCGGCCGGTCCTCCTTGCGCTTCACGGGCGCACCGATGCCGGTCTCCGTGGCGGTCATCAGGCCACCCCCGCCGCGGCCCGCACGGCCTTGACGATGTTGTGGTAGCCCGTGCACCGGCAGAGGTTCCCCTCGAGGCCCTCCCTGATCTCGGCCTCGCTCCCGGCCTCACCCGCTGCGATCAGGGACGCGGCCGCCATCACCATCCCGGGCGTGCAGTAGCCGCACTGGAGCGCGTGATGGTCGTGGAACGCCTGCTGTACGGGGTGCAGCGTCCCGTCGGGGCCGGCGAGGCCCTCGATCGTCGTGATCTCGCCCCCGTCGGCCTGCACCGCGAGCATCGTGCAGGACTTGACCGACTCGCCGCCGACGTGCACGGTGCACGACCCGCACGAGGACGTGTCGCACCCGACCACGGTCCCGGTCAGGCCCAGCCGGTCGCGCAGCACGTACACGAGCAGCTCGCGTGGCTCGACCTCCAGCTCGTGGTGAGCGCCGTTGACGGTGAGCGCAATGTGTCGCACCACCTCGTCGCCTCCTCTCATCGAAACGGGCAGCCCCGAGCCTACTGCCCCGCGCCCGGTTCGTCCAAGCCGCGCTCCGGCTGCGCCCTAGACTGGTTGCGTGGCCCGGGTGCTGTACGTCGACGCCGATCAGCTCCACCGCTTCGTCGCGATCCGCAACGCGGTGCGGCACGACGACCCCCTCACCGTGGAGTCGGTCGTCGACTGGCGACGGCAGGCGGAGGACATGGCGTGGGTCGTCGCGTCCGAGGACGACCGGGATGTGGGCGCCGGTGTGGGGGTGGTGGGCTGGCACACGCGGCCCGGCACCGCATTCGTGGAGGCGTGGACGCTGCCCGACGCCCGCGGCCGCGGCGTGGGCGAGAAGATGTACGCCGATCTCATGCGCTGGGCGGCGGAGCGCGGCTGCGTAGCTGTCGAGACCGCCGTCGCCGAGGGCGACGAGACGAGCCTTGCCTGGGCCGACCAGCGCGGCTTCCGCGAGATCGGTCGGAGCTCCCGGCTCGTGCTCGACCTCGACCTGATCGAGGCCCCCGCCGTCGATCCGCCCGAGGGCATCGAGATCACCTCGTGGGCGGAGCGACCTGGCATCGAGGAGCGGCTCTACGCCGTCTACGTCGAGGCCGAGCCCGACATCCCGGGCGAGGAGCACAACGAGCTCCCGTCGTTCACGGCGTGGCTGGAGAACGACATGCGCGGCCTCTCCGACCGACCCGAGGCCGTGTTCGTGGCGCTCGCCGGCGACGAGGTCGTCGGCTACGCGAAGCTCTCGCTCCCGTCGGCCGACTCGCCCGACGTCTACCACGACCTCACCGCGGTGAAGCGTGCCTGGCGCGGGCGCGGCGTCGCCGGCGCGCTAAGCGGGCACAGATCGCCTGGGCGAAGCAGCAGGGCCACCGCCGGCTCGTGACCGAGAACGAGGAGCGGAACGAGCCGATCCGGCGCCTGAACCAGCGGCACGGCTACCGCGTCGAGCCGGGTCGGATCACCCTGCGCACGGCGATCGCCGGCATCGACTGAGGCCGCCACCCGTCACACGAGGAGCGAGGAGCCCACCGTGGCCGACCCCACCATCACCGATCCCGACAAGTACCGCGTGATCCTCGAGAACGAGCGCGTGCGCGTGCTCGAGTACCGGGACGCGCCCGGCCAGCGCACGAGCCCCCACGAGCACCCGGACAGCGTGATGATCACGCTCAGCGACTTCCGCCGGCGGCTGATCGGCGCCGACGGCCAGACCAGGGACGTGGACATCCCCGCGGTCGAGGTGCGCTGGCTCGACGCGCAAACCCACAGCGGCGAGAACATCGGCGAGACGCAGACACACGTCGTCTTCGTCGAGCTGAAGCAGTCGGCAGCAGCCGACCACGGCGAGTCGCCCGGCCCGTCGTGACTACCAGGCCAGGTCGCAGAGCCGCTCGAGCTCGTCGAAGCCGTCGTGCCACAGCGAAGGGCGCGTGACGTCCAGCCCGCAGCGTGCCAGCAGCTCCGCGGGCGCCCCGGTGCCGGTCGCCTCCAGCATCGCCCGATAGGCGACCCCGAAGTCGTCCGGCTGCTGGCGCCTCGACCGCGCGAGACAGAGCGCGGCGAGGATCGCATACGTGTACTGGTAGCCGTAGAAGCGCGCCTGGTACGGGTGCGACCAGCTCATCAGCCCGAGCGGCTCCGCGAGCCGCCCGTTGAC
>JAOUEK010000348.1 GCA_029858755.1 Thermoleophilia bacterium | reverse complement strand
CGCGTGCGGCGTCAGCGTCGAGCGGACGTTCCCGCTGCACTCACCGAAGATCGAGAAGCTCGAAGTGGCGGCGGTCGGCGACGTCAACCGCGCGAAGCTCTACTACCTCCGCGGGCGGGTCGGGAAGAAGGCCCGCGTGCGCGAGCTGCGCCAGTCGTAGATGTCCACGGCGCGCCGGCGGGCGCTACCGTGACGCCGTGCGCAGGGCCCTTCTCGCAGCGCTCCTCGCGACGATCGCGCTGGGCGCGGCCGGCTGCGCCGTCCAGGGGGCGGGGCCGGAGCAACTGGCCGCACGGGCGGCGGTCGAGCGCCACCTGACGGCGCGCGACGGCTACGACCTGACCGACATCCACTGCACCGGCAACCCACGGCCGTGGTTCGTCGAAGCGCGAACGAGCGTCTACATCTGCGCCGTCCAGCGCGACGACGGCGACTGCGACTGGTTTCGGGTCACGGCGGCGGGCGGCTCGGTGGTGGTGATGCTCGAGGCGCGCCACGCCGGGTGCGTGCTCCCCATGTGATGCGTCATGAAGCCGGCACGCTGCCGTGACGATCACGTCCGGGGCCCCTCGATATCCTCGGAGCCGTGCCGTTACCGCCGGGTCAGCGCCTGCTCCGCCGAGACCGGCGGCTCGGGGTGCGCTTCGTCGCGGGCGCCGACGAGGCCGGCCGCGGCCCGCTCGCCGGCCCGCTCGTCGCCGCCGGGGTGCTGCTGGACTACGCCGCGCTCCGCGGGCATCGGGTGCGGCCGCTGGCCACGCTCAACGACTCGAAGCAGGTGGAGCCGGCGGAGCGGGAGCGGCTCTTCGCCGCCATCGTCGCCTGCGCCACGCGGATCTCCGTCAGGGTCGTGCCCTCCGGCGAGATCGACCGGCACGGGCTGCACCGCTCGAACCTCGGCGCGCTCCGGGCGGTGCTCGACGAGCTCACGCCTCCGGCCGAGGTCTGCCTCGTGGACGGGTTTCGCCTCGGGGCCGCGGCGCCGCCGCACGTCGCGGTCATCGACGGCGACACGAAGTCCGCGGCGATCGCCGCGGCGTCGATCGTGGCCAAGGTGACGCGTGACCGCGTGATGCAGCGGCTGGACGCCCTCTACCCGAAGTACGGCTTCTCGTCGCACGTCGGCTACATCACGCCGGCGCACACCGCCGCCGTGCGCGCCCACGGCCCGTGCGTGCAGCATCGGCGCTCGTTCAATGCGCGCGCCTACGAGCTCGGCCGCGACCGAGAGCCCGACCTCGCCGCTCGGTGAACGCGGGGGAGCGCCGGGCCGCCCGGCACTACCGCCTGCGCGGCTGGACACTGCTCGCCGCCAACGCCCACGCAGGCGGCTACGAGCTCGACCTGGTGCTTCGGAGGGGGCGACGCCTGGTCTTCTGCGAGGTGAAGGAGAAGCGCGGCGACGGCTTCGGCTCGCCGGCGGAGATGGTCGATGCCGAGAAGCGCCGGCGCGTGCGGCGGGCAGCCGCGGCCTGGCTGGCCGGTCGGCCCGAGCTGGCGGGGCTCACGATCGCCTTCGAGGTGGCCGCGGTCCGGGGAGGGCGCGTCCGGCGCCTGCCCGACGCCGGCCTGGATTGACGACCCGGCCGCCCGGGCGGGAACAGGGCGCCGCGCGTCGAACTCCGGCGCATGGCCGTCTCGCAGGAGGCGCTCTACCGTGAGCTCGGCGACGTCGACCTCTCGCTGTCGTGGTCGGAGGCGCAGCTCCCGGAGCGCGACCGCACCAGGCACGTCCACCGGCTGCACCCGTACCTCGGCAAGTTCGTGCCCCAGCTGGTAGAGGCGCTGCTCACCCGCTACGTCGCCCCGGGAGGGCGCGTGCTCGACCCGTTCGCCGGCTCCGGGACGACCCTCGTGCAGTCGCTGGAGTCGGGGCACGACGCCGTCGGCGCCGACATCGCCGCCTTCAACTGCCTGCTGATGCGGGTCAAGACACGGCCGTACAACCTCGACGCGCTGCGGCGCGACCTGCTCTGGGCGCACGAGCGGGCGTCCGCCTTCGAGCCGTGCGGGCGGGTGCCGGCGGGCGCGCCTGCCTACGTGCGCACGTGGTTCGCCCCCGCCGCGGCCGAGGAGCTCCTCCACTTCCGGTCGCTCGTCGAGCAGGTCGGCTCGGCGGACGTGCTTCGTGTCGTGCTGGCCCGCGCCGCCCGCTCGGCACGGCTCACGACGCACTTCGACCTCGAGTTCCCGCGCTCTCCGCAGCGCGAGCCGTACTGGTGTCACAAGCACAAGCGGACCTGCTCCCCGGTCGGGTCGGCGCGCCGCTTCCTGCTGCGCTACACGCTCGACACGCTCGATCGCGTGGAGGCCTTCGCGGCCGCGCGCACCGACGGCAGAGTGGCCGAGGTCGTGCACGGTGACGCGCGCGCGCTGGACTTCCCGGCCACGTGCGACGCGGTGATCACCTCCCCGCCGTATCCCGGGCTGATCGACTACCACGGGCAGCATCGCTACGCCTACGAGCTGCTCGGGCTCGACGAGCGGCGCGACCGGGAGCTCGGCTCCCCGTCGCACGGCACGGGACGGGCCGCGATCGCCGCCTACGTCGACGGCGTGGCCGCCGTCTTGCGCAACGCCCGTGCCGCGCTGCGGCCGGGGTCCCCCGTCTGCATCGTCGTCAACGATCGTCGCGAGCTCTACCAGGATGTCCTGCGCCGGGCGGGACTGCGCCTGGAGGACCGGCTCGAGCGCCACGTCAACCGTCGCACCGGGCGCCGCGCCGGCCAGTACTTCGAGTCGATCCTGATCGCCGCCTGATCACCCGTAGCCGTCGTCCCTCGGTCGAGGGGCGAGTTGCAAGGATTCGGTCAAGACCTGCCGACCTCGACCGACGCGACCGCTACGGTCGATGGCAAGCGAACTAGGAGGAAGCACATGCGCACGCTTCTGCGCCGCCGGCCCTCGCCGGCCATGATCGTCGCCTGCATCGCGTTGCTCGTCGCGCTCAGCGGGACGGCCGTCGCGACGGTCGCGTCGGTCCCGCGGAACAGCGTCGGGACGCTCAACATCAAGAACGACGCCGTCACCTCGGCGAAGATCCGCAACGGCCAGGTTCGCACCGCCGACCTCGGCAACAACGCGGTCAACAGTACGAAGGTGCGGGACAACTCGCTGACCACGTTCGACATCCGGAACGGCTCGTTGCTGTCGGTGGACTTCGCGCCCAACCAGCTCCCCGCCGGACCGCCCGGCGCCAAGGGTGACAAGGGCGATCCCGGCCCGGCCGGCCCGGCCGGCTCCTTCG
>JAOUEK010000347.1 GCA_029858755.1 Thermoleophilia bacterium | reverse complement strand
GCACGTCCGTCGCGGCGAGCCCCATGCGGAGGTGCACGCGCTCCGCGCTGCGGGCGAGCAGGCCCGCGGGGCCACCCTCTACGTCACGCTCGAGCCCTGCAACCACCACGGGGCGACACCGCCGTGTGTCGACGCCGTGATCGAGGCCCGCATCGCGAAGGTGGTGGTCGGCGCGCTCGATCCCAACCCGGCGGGCGCGGGTGGCGTGGAGCGGCTGCGGCAGGCGGGCATCGAGGTGGAGGTCGTCGACGCCTTCGCCGCCCGGCGCCAGAACGAGGCGTGGCGTACCTGGGTCGCGCGCGGACGTCCCTTCGTGACGCTGAAGTCGGCGGTGGCGCTCGACGGGCGGGTCACCGTCCCCGGGTCGCGCTGGGTCACCGGCGAGGAGTCGCGCCGCCGGGTGCACGAGCTCCGCGCGCTCTCCGACTCGGTCGCCGTCGGCATGGGCACCGTGAGCGCCGACGCGCCGCGCCTCGACGCGCGCGGCGTGCCCGTCCTCCGGCAGCCGCGGCGCCTCGCCTTCGGGCGCGGCCCGCTGCCGGCCGGCTCCGAGCTGGAGCTGCGGACGGGCGCGCTGGAGGACGAGCTGCGCGCGCTCGCCACGGAGGGGGTGCAGTCGCTGCTGCTCGAGGGCGGCCCGACGCTCGCGACCTCGTTCCTCCGTGCCGGCCTCGTCGACAAGCTGCTCCTCTTCCTCGCGCCCACGCTCTCCGGGTCCGGGCCGGCGTGGCTCGGTGACCTCGTCGGGCCGCTCGCCCTCTCGCGGCTGTCGGTCGAGCCGGTCGGCGCGGACGTGCTGCTCGAGGCCTACCTCCGCGAGCCGTAGGGTCGCCGCAGCGCCCGTGGGAACGTAGCCTTCGCATCGTGTTCACGGGGATCGTGCGGGAGCTCGGTCGTGTCGTCGCCGCGGTGGGCGGCGAGGACGGCCTCCGGTTGCGGGTCGACGCTCACCTGACCGCGCCCGGCACCGCGACCGGCGACTCGGTGGCGGTGAACGGCGTCTGCCTCACCGCGGAGGCAGTCGAGGACGGCTCGATCGCCTTCCACGCGGTGCCGGAGACGCTCTCCCGCACCACGCTCGGGGCTCTTCGGGCGGGCGACCGGGTGAACGTCGAGCCGGCCCTGCGCCTGGGCGAGCCGCTCGGTGGGCACCTCGTGCAGGGCCACGTCGACGGCCTCGGCCGCGTGCAGTCCGTCGAGGCGGAGGGGGAAGGACTCCGCGTGATCGTGGAGACGCCATCGGAGCTGCTCCGCTACTGCGCGGAGAAGGGCTCGATCACGGTCGACGGCGTGTCGCTGACGGTCGCCGAGCTGCACGAGGACGCCTTCGGCGTCGCCCTCGTCCCGCACACGCTCGCCGCGACCACGCTCGGCGACCTCGTTCCGGGGCGTGCAGTGAACCTCGAGGTCGACGTGCTCGCCAAGTACGTCGAGCGGCTCGTCCTGCCGCACCTCGGCCGGTGAGGCTCGCCCGCAGGGCTACGATGCCCCCCATGAGCGAGGCGTCGACCGTCGAGCGCGAGTCCCCGTTCGTCCGCATCGAGGAGGCCCTCGAGGAGATCCGGGCCGGCCGCTTCGTCGTCGTCGTCGACGACGAGGACCGGGAGAACGAGGGCGACCTCACGATTGCGGCCCAGTTCGTGACGCCACAGGCGGTCAACTTCATGGCCACGCACGGCCGGGGCCTGATCTGCCTCTGCCTCACCGCCGAGCGTTGCGAGGAGTTGGGCCTGCGCCAGATGACGGACCAGAACGAGACGCCCTACGGGACGGCGTTCACGATCTCGATCGAGGCGCGGGAGGGCGTCTCCACCGGCATCTCGGCCCACGACCGCGCCCACACGATCCAGGTCGCGATCGACCCCGCCACGGGCCCGCGCGATCTCGTCCAGCCGGGGCACGTCTTCCCGCTGAGGGCCAGGCCGGGCGGCGTCCTGCAGCGCGCGGGCCAGACCGAGGCCGCCGTCGACCTCGCCCACCTCGCCGGCCTGACACCGGCAGGCGTCGTCTGCGAGATCATGAACGAGGACGGCTCGATGGCGCGCGTCCCCGATCTGATCGGGTACTGCGAGCGCCACGGCCTGAAGATGGTCACCGTCGCCGACCTGATCGAGTACCGCAGGCGCCACGAGCGGCTGGTCGAGCGCGTCGTCGCCGTCACGCTGCCGACGGGCTACGGCGAGTTCAGGGCGGTCGCGTACCGCGAGCTGCTCACCGACAAGCAGCACATCGCCCTCGTCAAGGGCGACGTCGCAGGGGCCGATGACGTCCTCGTCCGCGTGCACTCCGAGTGCCTGACCGGCGACGTCTTCCACTCCCTTCGTTGCGACTGCGGCGAGCAGCTGGAGCTCGCGCTGAGGCACATCGAGGCCGAGGGCGCAGGCGTGCTGCTCTACCTCGCGCAGGAGGGGCGCGGCATCGGCCTGCTCAACAAGCTGCGTGCCTACGAGCTGCAGGAGAACGGTCGCGACACCGTGGAGGCGAACCTCGAGCTCGGCTTCGCCGCCGACCAGCGCGAGTACGGGATCGGCTCGCAGATCCTCGCCGACCTCGGTCTCTCCACGATCAGGATCCTCACCAACAACCCGAAGAAGATCTCCGGGCTCGCCGGGTACGGGCTCACCGTCGTCTCGCAGGAGCCGATCGAGGTCGCGCCCAACGAGATCAACCGCAGGTACCTTCGGGCGAAGCGCGACAAGCTCGGGCATACCATCGGACGGCCTATTCATCATCAGCGCGTGCGGTTCGACCCGGACGAGTGGAAGGGAGCTGAGGCGTGAGCGACGGCTACGAGACGCCGCGCTGGGACGACCCGGCGCTCGAGCTCGACGAGGACGAGGATGACCGCGAGGCGGAGCGGACGAGGCCCGCGGGCGAAGCGGCCGAGGGCGCAGCCGAAGCCCGCGAGCTCGAGAGCCCGTGGGCACGTGCGGCCAGGGAGGCGCGGGACGCCGAGGCGCCGGACGAGGCGGTCGACGCCGACGACCCCGACCGGTCGAGCGAGAACGTGCTCGCGGCGTGGCCCGTCGACTCCTCCGTGTCGAGCCGTGACCCCGTCGATGCCCAGGTCTCACCGGACGCCCCGGCTGGCCCGACGCCGGGTCTCGGGGAGGGCTGGGTGCCTGCCCCGCCGCCCGCCGAGGCCGAGGCGCCACAAGCCGCCAGCGAGCATGAGAACGTCGGTTACGAGCTCGTCGCGGACGATCTCGCCGACGCGCCGCAGGCCGAGGTGGACGTGGCGGCGCCGGAGCCGGAC
>JAOUEK010000346.1 GCA_029858755.1 Thermoleophilia bacterium | reverse complement strand
GAGGCCCGTGACGAGCGTGGAGACGCCCTTCGCGCTGGTCCCGGAGCCGGCGCTCGCGCTCGCCGTCTTCTTCCCGTAGCTCGCGGTCGCCCCGTATTCGAAGAAGTAGGTCGTGGGCTGCCCGTTGGGGTCGACGCTGCCGCCGAGCACGGCTTTCCGCGGTCCGATCTCGCTCGCCGACCCGGTCGTCGCGGTCGGCTCGGCGCCGGTCGTCGCGAAGATGCCGTCGGCGCCGCGGGAGGTGCCCTGGTCGTTCGTGGCCACGAGCCGGTAGTGGTAGGTCGTGCCGGGCTGCAGGCCGCTCGCGGTGGCGGCGACGGCGACGTTCGCGGTGCCGCTGCCGGCGCTCTGCGACGGCGTCTGCGACCCGTACGAGGTCGTCTTCCCGTACTCGAACTTCCACGTCGTCGGCTCGCCGCCGGGGTTCACCGTGCCGTTGAGAGTGACCGAGGTGGCGTCGACGGACGTGACCGGCCCCGTGATCGCCACCGGCTGAGCGACGGCGGCGGCGAGCGCCGAGCCTGCGAGGATCGCGATCGCCGCCACCCCCAGAGCGATGCGCGCGATGTTCACGCCTCGGACGATACGAGAGGCTGGTTAGGGATCTGTGACGTCGGGTGCTGGGCCGGCGGCACGCAGGGCGGCCACCACCCTGGCGAGCGCGTCGACGGCGGGGACGGCGCCCTCGCGGAGCACGGCGGGCTCCGCGCCGGTGATGTCGAGCACGGTCGACGGGAGACCGGGCAGCTCCCCCCCGTCGACGACCGCCTCGACCCCGGCACGGATCGCGTCGGGGACCTGCTCGACGCGGCACGGATCGGGGCCTCCGGCGAGGTTGGCGCTCGTCGCCACCACGGCACCCACCGCATCGAGCACGGACCGGCCCGGCCCCTCGAGCGCAGGCACACGGACGCCGATCGCGTCCTCGCGTCCGGCGTTGAGCCACGGGAAGCGCCGCGCCGGGTTCGGCAGGACGAGCGTGAGCGGTCCCGGCAGCAGCCTCCGCGCGACGGCGGCGGCGCGGCCGCGGAGCTCGGGGACGCACTCGAGCAGGACGTCGACGCTCGCAGCGACGATCGCCGTCGGCTGGATCGCGGGGCGCCCCTTGAGCGCGTAGAGCCGCCGGGCCGGCTCCTCCCGGTACGCAGTGCAGGCGAGGCCGTAGACGGTGTCGGTGGGGAGCACCACGAGCCCGCCGGCCCGGATCGCCGCGATCGCACGCTCGACGTCGCTCACGGCATGTCGGCCGGGCGGCGCCCCTCGACGACGCGCTCGCGGCCCGCGAGGTCGGCGGTGACGACGACGTCGGTGAAGCCCCCCTCGCGCAGCAGCTCGGCGACCGCAGCCGCTCCCTCGCCGTGCACCTCGAGGACGAGCGCGCCGCCGGGTCGCAGCACAGCGGCCGCGCCCGTGATCACGGCCTCGGTGTGACCGTTCGCGGCAAGCGCGGCATGGGGCTCCCACTCCCGCACCTCGGGCGCGAGGCCGTCGAGCTCCCCTGGGACGACGTACGGGGGGTTGGAGACGACGAGATCCCACGGTCCCGCGGGCAGCCCGGTGAACAGGTCGTGCAGAAGCAGCTCGACGGGCAGGCCGGTGCGTCCGACGTTCTCGCCGGCGAGCGCGATGGCGTCCGCCGACGAGTCGATCGCGGTCACGCGTGCGGCGGGATGCTCGTCGGCGATCGCCAACGCGATCGCGCCGGTGCCCGTGCCCACGTCGAGGACGCGAGGCTCCTGGTCGGCGTGCAACAGGGCGAGGCAGCGCTCGACGACGACCTCGGTCTCTGGACGCGGGATCAGCGCGCGGCCGTCGACCCTGAGCGTGAGCCGGCGGAACCCCCATTCGCCGAGAAGGTGCTGGACCGGCTCCCGGCGGCCACGCCGCGCCACGAGCTCGCGTGCGGCGGCGACCTCGGGCTCGGTCAACGGCCGGTCGAGGTGCATGTACAGCTCGATCCGCTCGAGGCCGAGCGCGTGGCCGATCAGGCGCTCGGCGTCCAGGCGTGCCGTCTCGCAGCCGCGCTCCGCCAGGAACTCGGCCGACCGGCGGAGGACGTCGCCGAGCGTCACGACGACACGCACACCGGGGACCGTCCCCGAGAGGGGACTGTCCCCCTCGCGGCAGTCATGCGAGGGAGGCGGCTTCGAGCGCCCGGCGGTGCTCCTCCGCCTGCAGCGCCTCCGTGAACTCTTCGAGGTCGCCTTCCAGGATCTGGTCGAGCCGGTGGACGGTGAGCTTGATGCGGTGGTCGGTGAGGCGGTTCTCCGGGAAGTTGTAGGTGCGGATCTTCTCCGCCCTGTCGCCGGTGCCCACTTGCGCCTTGCGTGCGGCTGCGACCTCGGCCTGCTGACGGTCGCGCTCCGCCTCGTACAGCCGGGCGCGGAGCACGCGCATCGCCTTCTGGCGATTCTGCAGCTGCGACTTCTCGTCCTGCATGGAGACCACGATCCCCGTCGGCAGGTGCGTGATCCGCACCGCGGAGTCGGTCGTGTTCACGCTCTGCCCGCCGGGGCCGGTGGACCGATAGACGTCGATCTTGAGGTCCTTCTCCTCGATCGCGACCTCGACCTCCTCCACCTCCGGCATCACCGCCACCGTCGCGGTGGACGTGTGGATCCGCCCCTGCGACTCCGTCTCGGGGACGCGCTGGACGCGGTGCGTGCCGCCCTCCCACTTGAAGACGGAGTACGCGCCGTCGCCCTTGACCGCGAACACGAGCTCCTTGACGCCACCGCCGTCGCTCTCGCTCGCCGAGAGCGTCTCCGTGCGAAAGCCGCGCCGCTCGGCGTACCGCGTCAGCATGCGCGAGACGTCGCCTGCCCAGAGCCCCGCCTCGTCGCCGCCGACCCCCTGCCGCACCTCGACGATCACGTCTTTGGCGTCGGCCGGGTCACGCTCCACCAGCGCGAGCCGCAGCTCGTCCTCGAGCCGGGTCATCCGCTCCTCCGCCTCGGGCACGAGCTCGCGCAGGTCGGGGTCGCCCCGCGCGGCGGCGACGTCGTCGGCGGCGACACGCCACTCGAGGGCCAGGCGATGCGCCTGCTCGAGCTCCTTCAGCCGCCGACCGAGGTCCGCCGCCTCGCGGTGGTCGGAGTAGACGGACGGGTCCGCCATCCGCTCCTGGAGCTCGCCGTACGACCGCTCCAGCTCGTCGACGAGAGTGTCGATCGTGGCCATGCGTCGATTGTAGGTGCCGCTGTCGAGTGGCTCGCCCGCGCGACCGAGCCCCCGGGAAAGGTGTCCGACTCGAGGTCG
>JAOUEK010000345.1 GCA_029858755.1 Thermoleophilia bacterium | reverse complement strand
ATGCCGCGCAACCGCGACCGCCGCATCGAGGTGCTCGTGCCGGTGGAGAGCGCCCGTGTGCGCCACGAGCTGAATGCCGTCCTCGACAGCGTCTTCGCCGACGACCTGTTCGCCTGGGAACTGGGGGCCGACGGCAGCTGGAGCCGCGTCGCGCATACGTCCGGCCGCAAGCCGCACTCGCACCAGGCGGTGATGCAGCGCCGGGCGCGCGCACGTGCGAAGCGGGCGCGCGACGCTCGCGACCGCAGCTGATCCGCTGCGGCCGGCCGGGCGAGGCGTCGCCCGTCGTCAGGACGGGCGGGCGAGCGGCTTGTAGCGGATGCGGTGGGGCTCGAGGGCCTCCGGGCCGCGCGTCTCCACGACCCAGGCCGCGTACTCGGCCCAGCTGCCCTCGAACCACGTCACCTGCGAGTCGCCCTCGAAGACGAGCAGGTGCGTGGCTACGCGGTCGAGGAACCAGCGATCGTGGGAGATGACGACGGCGCAGCCGGCGAAGTCGAGCAACGCCTCCTCGAGGGCGCGCAGCGTGTCGACGTCGAGGTCGTTGGTCGGCTCGTCGAGCAGCAGCAGGTTCCCGCCCGAGCGGAGGAGCTTCGCGAGGTGCACCCGGTTGCGCTCGCCGCCCGAGAGGTGCTTGACGAGCTTCTGCTGGTCGCCGCCGCGGAAGTTGAACCACGACACGTACTGCCGGGAGTTCACCTCGCGCCGGCCCAGCTCGATCGTGTCCTGCCCGCCCGAGATCTCCTTCCAAACGCTCGACTCGGGCGAGAGGTCGGCGCGCGCCTGGTCGACGTACGCGAGCTCGACCGTGTCACCGATCCGGAGCTCCCCGCCGTCGGGCTCCTCCTCGCCCGCGATCATGCGGAACAGCGTCGTCTTGCCGGCGCCGTTCGGGCCGACCACGCCCACGATGCCGCCGGGCGGGAGCGAGAACGAGAGGTCGTCGATCAGCAGGCGGTCGCCGAACCCCTTGCGCAGCCCCTCCGCGTGCACCACCACGTCGCCCAGGCGCGGCCCCGCGGGGATGTGGATCTCGACCGCGTCCAGCCGCACGCTCTGCTCCTCGGCGAGCAGGCGCTCGTAGGCTGCGAGGCGCGCCTTGGACTTCGCGTGGCGCGCGGTCGGGCTCATGCGCACCCACTCCAGCTCGCGCTGCAGCGTGCGCCGCCGGGCGGCCGACTGCTTCTCCTCGCCGGCGAGGCGCGCCTGCTTCTGCTCCAGCCACGACGAGTAGTTCCCCTGGAAGGGGATGCCGCGGCCGCGGTCGAGCTCGAGGATCCACCCGGCGACGTTGTCGAGGAAGTAGCGGTCGTGGGTGATCGCGATCACGGTGCCGCGGTAGTCGGCGAGGAACCGCTCCAGCCAGGCGACCGACTCGGCGTCGAGGTGATTCGTCGGCTCGTCGAGCAGCAGCAGGTCCGGCGAGGAGAGCAGCAGCCGGCAGAGGGCGACGCGCCGCCGCTCGCCGCCGGAGAGCGTGGTCACGTCGCGGTCGCCCTCGGGCACCCGGAGCGCGTCCATCGCGCGGTCGAGCGCCTGGTCGAGGCCCCATGCGTCGTGGCGCTCGATCTGCTCCTGCACGGCCGCCTGCTCGGCGAGCAGCGCGTCGAAGTCGGCGTCGGGCTCGGCGAACGCGGCGGAGATCGCCTCGAAGCGGTCGAGCAGGTCGCGGAGCTGCCGGACGCCGTCCTCGACGTTGGCGCGCACGTCCTTGGCGTCGTCGAGCTCCGGCTCCTGCTGCAGCAGCCCGACCGCCGCGCCCGGCGCGAGCTGCGCGATCCCCGACGAGGGCTCCTCGAGCCCCGCCATGATCCGCAGCAGCGTCGACTTGCCCGCGCCGTTCGGGCCGAGCACGCCGATCTTCGCCCCGTGCAGGAAGGAGAGCGAGATGTTCGCCAGCACCTGCCGCTCAGGGCCGTAGAACTTGTCGACCCGGTGCATCGTGTAGATGACCTCAGCACTCATCGCGGTGAGCCTACCCACGGGGTGTCGGACTTCAGTCCGACACGGCTCTCGGCACGAACAGCCGTGTCCGACCGAAGTCGGACCCGCGCGACGCTCTACTCGTCCAGCGCGACGCGAATGTCATGGACGAGCGCATCCACCGTGAGGTCGGCGCCGGCGTTCAGCGTGGCCACCCACTCGCCGTCCGCGGCGTAGATGCGCACGGGGGCGGAGTGGATGTCGTCGTCGCCGGAGACAGCGACCGCGAGCACGCCGAAGTCGCGCCACACGCGGGTCAGCTCGCGCTCGCCCCCGACGAGGTACGAGAGCTTCCCGGTCGCGCGGTGACGCTGCAGGAATGCGTCGACCTCGGTCGGCGTGTCCTCGGCGGGATCGACCGAGATGCCGACGATCGCGACCTGCCGACGCTCGTCGGGCGCGAGCCGGTCGACGGCGCGCGCGGCGATCTCGCCGATCACGGGGCAGGCGTCGGTGCACTGGGCGTCGAGGAAGGTGACGACGGCGACGCTCCCGCGCAGGCTCTGGTCGGTAACCGCGCGCCCCGCCTCGTCGACGAGCGAGAACGACGGCAGTGTGATCCCGGCCGGCGGCTCGCTGCCGACGAACGGCCCGGAGCCGAGCTCGGCCGCGTCGCCCGAGCCGGAGCCGTCGCGAAGCGACGCGAGGAGCAGGGCCCCGATAGCGAGCGCCAGCGCGCCGGCGGCGATCACGAGCAGGAGGCGCACTCGCTGAGGGTAGATCCGGCGGGGTCAGAGCCGTCGCAGCAGGGCGACGTCGCGCTCGTGCGTGAGTAGGGCGGCCGCCTCCTCGAGCGATACCCAGCGGGCGTCGTCGATCTCCCCGGGACGTGGCGCCAGCTCCCCGGAGGCCACGAGCATGCGCCACCAGCGCACGCGCTTCGGCCGTCCGAGCGCGTCCGTGTAGACGGTGACGGGCAGCTCGTGCTCCAGGGCGCAGACGAGCCCGGTCTCCTCGGCCACCTCGCGCAGGGCGCACTCCTCGTCGCTCTCGCTCCGGTGACGCTTGCCCTTGGGGAACGTCCAGTCCGCGTAGCGGGCTCGGTGCACCACGAGCACCTCGACGCCCGCCGCGCCGTCCCGGACGGGCACGCCTCCGGCGGCCGGGACGATCTCGCTCACGAGACGGCTGACCGGGCGCGGCTCTCGAAGCGCCGCCAGGCGTCGCGCCACGTGGCGCGTGCCGCGGCCCGGCGCGCCCGCTCGCGATCGACGATCCGGCCGGCGGCCAGCCCCAGCTCGGGCACAGCCGCGGCGAGGGCGCGCACGCGCTCCTCGGCGAC
>JAOUEK010000344.1 GCA_029858755.1 Thermoleophilia bacterium | reverse complement strand
CACAGCACGACCGCCACGACCATGTGGAGCACCAGCAATACCGATTGCAATATGTCCATCTTCTCCGCTCCGGCTTTCGTCGCCGCCTTCGATTCAGGCAGCCGCGATCGCCAAAAATTCCGTAGCGTCCAACGACGCTCCCCCAACCAGCCCACCGTCCACGTCCGGCATCGCGAATAGCGCGCCGGCGTTGGCCGCCTTGACGCTTCCGCCGTACAGCACCGCGATGCCCTCTGCGCCAAGCGCCGCAAGGCGGGCGCGAAGGAATCCATGCACATCCTGCGCCTGCTGCGGGGTCGCCGTCCGGCCGGTGCCGATCGCCCAGACGGGCTCGTACGCGATCACCAGGCGCTCGTGCCGCGGCAGCACGGAGAGCTGCCTGCGGAGCACGGCTTCCGTGCGCCCGGTCTCGCGCTCCTCGCCGGTCTCGCCGACGCACGCGATCACACCGAGGCCCGCGGCGAGCGCGGCCTCCGCTCTGCGAGCGACGGTCTCGTCGGTCTCGCCGAAGTGCTGCCTCCGCTCCGAGTGCCCGACGATCGCCCCGTCCACGCCGAGCTCGAGCAGCATCTCGGCCGACACCTCGCCGGTGAAGGCGCCCTCGGTCGACCAGTGGACGTTCTGCGCGTAGACCGAGACCCCCCGCCCGACTGCCACGGCGAGTGACACGTACGGTGGGCAGACGACGACGTCGACGCCGAGCGGCGGGTCGAACGCGTCCAGGAACGCCGCCGTCTCCGACGGGCCCTTGTACATCTTCCAGTTGCCGGCGACGAGCACGCCGACATCGTATGCGCCACCGCCCGTGGCCGACCTCGACATCCGCCACGCCGGACGCCGACCTCCACATCGCCTACTGCATCACGGGCGAGGGCAGGATCGACGTCCTCGGGCTCGGAGCGTTCGTGTCCTGCTCGCCACCCGGCGTGGCAGGCCGCGTCTACGCGGTGGCCCGAGGGATCGCCGCCACGCCGGGCAGCTCCTTGCCCTCGAGCAGCTCCAGCGACGCGCCGCCGCCGGTGGAGACCCAGGACACGCGCTCGGCGAGACCGAGCTCCGTGATCGCGCGCACGGAGTCGCCGCCGCCCACGACGGTGTACGCCCCACGCCCGCTCGCCTCGGCGACGGCGTCTGCGACGGCGTTCGTCCCCTCCGCGAAGCGCGGCCACTCGAACACGCCCATGGGGCCGTTCCAGAACACGGTCCCCGCCGCGTGCACGATCTCCGCAAATCGCTCGCGGCTCTCGGGCCCGACATCGAGCCCGAGCCACCCCTCGGGCACCGAGTCGTAGGCCGTGACGCGCGCCTCCGCGTCCGCGTCGAACGAGGCGGCCGCGACGACGTCGCTCGGCAACTCGACCGGGAACGGCAGCGGGTTCTCGTCACGCAGCTCCTCGGCCATCTTCCCGCCCACGATCACGGTGTCGGCGCGGTCGCCGAGGTGCGCCAGCACGCCGAGCTTGTCCTCCACCTTGGCGCCGCCCGCGACGAGGACGAACGGCCGTGCCACGTCGCCGAGCAGCCGACCCAGGTGCTCCAGCTCGGCGAGCAGCAGCAGGCCGGCGTAGGCGGGCAGCAGGTGCGCGACCGCCTCGGTCGAGCTGTGCGCGCGGTGCGCCGACCCGAACGCGTCGTTGACGTAGAGGTCGCGCGCGTCGGCCAGCTCTCCGGCGAACCCCGCGTCGTTCTTCGTCTCGCCGGGGTGGAAGCGCGTGTTCTCGAGCACCGTCAGCCGGTCGTCGGGCAGGAGCTCGCAGAGGCGCGCCGCGACGGGCGCGATCGCGAACCGGCTCCGGTCCTCGTCGGTGTTCGGCCGCCCGAGGTGCGAGCAGACCGCGACCTCGCGCACGCCGCGCTCGAGCAGCAGGCGGAGCGTGGGCAGCGACGCGCGGATCCGCGTGTCGTCGGCCACGCGGCCGTCCTGCAGCGGCACGTTGAGATCCGAGCGGACGAGGACGCGCTTGCCCTCGACGTGCGCCGACTCGACCGAGCGAGGGAGGCTCATGGCCCCGGCGTGGGGAGCGGCTCGACGAGCTCGACGAGGTTCCCGTCGGGGTCGCGCACGTGGAGCACGCGGATGCCCCAGTCGGGCTGGTCTGCGACGGGGCCTTCGCTCCTCGCACCCGCGGCGGTGAGGCGCCTGCTTTCCTCCTCCAGGTCGTCCACCTCGAGCACGACCACGGCACCGTCGCCCGGGGGGCGGAGCCGGACGGCGTCCGCCTGGCCCGAGCGCGTGAAGAGCGCGACGGTGCCGTCACCGGCCCGGAAGCTGACGTACGCGTCGCCCTCCTCGCCGAACGACGGCGTGAGCCCGAGCACGTCCCGGCAGAAGCGACAGCTCTTCGCGGGGTCGTCGACGAGCAGCCGGATCTGGCTGAGGCGCATCGGCTACCCGGGCAGCAGGCGCCCGACGAGGTCGACGAGCCGGCAGCTGTAGCCCCACTCGTTGTCGTACCAGCCGAACACCTTGACGCTCCTCCCGTGCGCCATGGTCAGCTGGCTGTCGAAGACGCACGAGTGCGGGTTGCCGATGACGTCGGTCGAGACGAGCGGGTCCTCCGAGTAGTGCAGGAACGGGGCCAGCGAGCCGCTGCCTGCAGCGGCGGCGTAGGCAGCGTTCACGTCGTCACGCGACACTTCGCGACCGAGGGTGACGACGAGATCGGTGAGCGAGCCGGTCGGCACCGGCACGCGGACGGCGACGCCGTCGACCTTCCCCTTCAGGTGCGGCAGCACGAGCCCGATCGCCTTCGCCGCGCCGGTCGACGTGGGGATCACGTTGACGGCGGCGGCCCGCGCCCGGCGCAGGTCCTTGTGCGGGAGGTCGAGGATCGACTGGTCGTTCGTGTACGCGTGGATCGTGGTCATGAAGCCGCTCTCGATGCCCGCCAGGTCGTCCAGCACCTTCGCGAGCGGCGCCACGCAGTTCGTGGTGCACGAGGCGTTGGAGACGATGTGGTGCGACTCCGGGTCGTAGCGGTCGTCGTTGACGCCGAGCACGACGGTGAAGTCGGGCTCGGTCGCCGGGGCGGAGATCACGACCTTCTTCGCGCCGGCCTCCAGGTGCTTCTGCGCCCCGTCGCGGCTGGTGAAGAAGCCGGTCGACTCGAGCACGACGTCCACCCCGAGGTCGCCCCACGGGAGGGCGCCGGGATCACGCTCGGAGAGCATCCGCATCTCCTCACCGCCCGCCCGGATCACGCCGTCGCCGAGTGAGACCTCGCCCGCGAACGGCCCCAGCACGGAGTCGTAGCGCAGCAGGTGCGC
>JAOUEK010000343.1 GCA_029858755.1 Thermoleophilia bacterium | reverse complement strand
GACCAAGATCGCATTGCCGCTGCGACCAGCCGGTCGCCATCGTCTGCGGCGATGAAGGCCACCGCCGCAGTCTCCGGGATCGCCGTTCCACTGGCTGCGCTCGCGCTCGTCGCGCCGGGCGCCGCCGATGGCGGCAAGGACGACGACGTGCGGGTGCGCGAGGCCTGCCTGGGCGGAACCGGTGAGCTCAGGCTCCGCGCGAAGGAGGGCGACGGCGGAGGTGAGGGAACGATCGAGATCGAAGCCCGCATCGACGTGCCCGAGCGCGTTCGGACCTGGCGCGTCGTCGTGCTTCACGAGCGAACGCTCGTGGAAAAGGGGACGCGTCGGCCGTCGCGCTCGCTCAGGGTTCGGAGCACGGTCTCGGATTGGCCGGGGAGCGAGGCCGTGACGGTACGGGTCGCGACCGGCGCCGGTCGCATGTGCAGCCTCGAGGCGACCATCTGATGCGGGCGCCGCCGCCGGGGAATGCGAACAGCGGGCTGCGCGTCCTCCACTACTGCCACGACTCGTACGGGCTCGGGCACCTGCGACGCACGCTCGCACTCGCGCATCGCCTGCGGGAGCGCATGCCCGAGGCGACGCAGCTGATCGTCAGCGGTGCGGCGCACACCGACGGGTGGTCGCTGCCCGCGGGAGCGGACTGGATCAAGCTCCCGTCGGTGGTGAAGGTCGGTGCCGACGAGTACCGGCCGCGCTCGCTCGCCTGCTCCTTCGACGCGACGCTGGAGCTGCGCAAGGACGTCCTGCTCGCCGCCGCACGTCGCTTCCGGCCGGACATCTTCGTCGTCGACCACGTGCCCGCCGGCCTCGGGGGCGAGGCGCTGCCGGCCCTGCGGCACGCGGCCGGCGCCGGGGCGCGGCTCGTGCTCGGGCTGCGGGACGTCCTCGACGACGCGACCCTCGTCCACCGCGCGTGGCGCAAGGGCGGGGTTCACGCTCTCCTCGACGGTCTCTACGACCGGATCGTCGTCTACGGCGATCCCACGGTGTACGACGTGGTCTCCGAGTACGGGTTCTCGCCCGTTGCCGCCGCCAAGACCCGCTACGTCGGCTACCTCCGCGCCCCGCAGCCCGCCCCCGCAGCGCGCGTGAGGGACGAGCTCGGCATCGGCGGCGAGAGGCTCGTGGTGGTGACCGCGGGCGGCGGCGAGGACGGTCACGCGCTCGTCGCCGCCGCACTGGCCTCGCTGGCGGCGGCGCCTCCCGAGCGGGCGCACGCGCTCGTGGTCGCAGGGCCGCTGATGTCCGGGGAGGAACGGGCTGACCTCGAGCTGCGGGCGGCCCGGTGCGACGACCGCGTCAGGCTCGTTGCCGCCATGCCGCGGCTCGCCGACGTGATCGCGGCAGCTGATGCGGTGGTCTCGATGGGCGGCTACAACACCGTCCGCGAGATCCTCACCTATCGCCGGCCGGCGCTCATCGTCCCCCGGGTCCGCCCCCGCCTCGAGCAGCTGATACGCGCCGAGGCCCTCGCCCGTCGGGGGCTCGTGCGGACGCTCCACCCTGCGCACCTGACACCCGAACGGCTGACGCACGAGCTGCGGCGTCTCGTCGCCACGCCACTGGCGCCGTGGGCGGATCTGGCTCTCAACGGTCTCGAGGGCTTCGTCCGTGCGGTGCAGGAGCTCGTCCCCACGGTGAATTCCCAGGCGGCGGTCGCACATGCCTAGCTCGCCGGCCGTGGCCCCTGACACGTTGCCCGGCGGCAGTCCCTTCGGCTTCGTCCGGCGCGGCCACCCGCTCCGGGTCGACGTCGAGCGCTTCTGGGAGAGCGCAGCCCGGGCGCCGGCGCTCGGCGAGCTCCTCGCGGCCGAGGGCGGCGCGCCCGCGGTGAGGTCCGTGCTCCGGCTCTACCCCGAGGGCCCTTCCCGTCTCAAATGGCTGTCCGTCTCGGTCCAGCGGTGGCTGACGTCGGGCTTCGCCTCCGTGACGCTCCACTATCGGGCTCGGAAGCAGCGGCTGCTCGAGTTCGAGCTCCACGAGGATCCCTTGCTGCCCGGCTCGGCACAGTTCGAGGGGGAGACCGCGGAGGTCCTGCGGTACGTCCCACGACGCCGCCTCACGTTCCGGGCAGCGGACGGTCGCATCGGCAAGTGCGTCGCGGCGTGCGACCTCGACGGATCGTGGCGGCGCCTTCATGCCGTGTGGGGTGGCGCACGGTCGGCCAGCTTCGCCGTCGCGGAGCCCGCCGGCCTCGATCGCGAGCGCAGCGTCTTCTACCAGCGTGCGCTCGAGGGCGACGACCTGGCCGAGAAGATCGACGCGAGGAACATGACGGTGCTCCTCCGGGGTGCCGGCAGGATCCACGCGGAGCTCCAGTCGCTCGATGTGCGGGGAGTCCCCGACTGGCATCCACACGAGGTGCTCCCCGAGATCCGGGAGCACGCACGGCTCGTCGCCCTCTTCCGTCCCGAGGCCTCGGCTCTCGTCGCCGAAGCCCTCGCCACGCTGCTCGCGACCGTTCCGCGCCCTTCGCCGCCTGCCTTCTGCCACGGCGACCTCCGGTGCGGCCACCTGCTCGAGCACGACGGCCGCTGGTCCGTGATCGATCTCGACGGCTGCAGGATCGGCGATCCCTGCCAGGACGTCTCCCGCCTGCTCGCGTTCCTCAAGCGGGACGTGCCCTACGTGGCGGAGCGATTCGCGGCGGCGGACGGCGGTCACGACGAGCTCGACCGCGCGATCGCCGCGTTCCTCGCCGGGCACGCCGAGCGCGCGAGAAGCCCTCTGGAGCCGAAGCGCCTCACCTGGTACCTGCTCGCGCACGAGCTCGACTTCCTGGCTCGCATGTTCAAGCGCGACCTCTTCGCACCGCACGCCTTCGAGCGCGGCCTGCAGCGGCTCGTGTCGTTGCGCGAGCAGCTGGGCGAGCTGCTCGGGAACGGGCGGAGAGCGTGAAGATCCTCTACCTGTCCGCGGACCTCGGCATCCCGATCCTCGGGGGCAAGGGGTCGTCGGTGCACATGCGCTCGCTCGCGACGGCGCTCGCCCGCCGTGGCGGGGACGTGGCGATCGCCACACCGACGCTCGTGCGGTCGCCGTGGGAGCGGCCCGTCGCGTTCGATGTCCCGGTGACGCATCTGCCTCCGAGCGCATGCGTCGAAGAGGCGGCGCGTGGGATCAAGACCTTCCGCGAGGCGGTCGGGATCGACACCGCGATCGGCGGCGAGCTCCGCCGCATCCTCTACAACGAGGAGCTTCGCGTCACGCTGAAGCGCGTGCTCGAACGGCACCCGCCGGCCGTGCTGCTCGAACGGGCGTCGCTCTTCGGCACCGCCGGATCTCTCGCC
>JAOUEK010000342.1 GCA_029858755.1 Thermoleophilia bacterium | reverse complement strand
GCTCATCCCGCGCCAGCTCTTCGACGTTGCGGTGCAGGCAGCGATCGGCTCGAAGATCATCGCGCGGGAGACCGTCAAGGCCAAACGCAAGGACGTGCTCGCCAAGTGCTACGGCGGCGACATCACGCGCAAACGGAAGCTGCTCGAGACGCAGAAGAAGGGCAAGGAACGCATGCGTCGGGTGGGCCGCGTCGACGTGCCGCAGGAGGCCTTCATCGAGGCGCTCCGTGTCGACGACGGCGGCTCATCGAAGGGGAAGAAGTGAGCGCCGGCATCTACATGCACGTGCCGTTCTGCCTCACGCGGTGCGGCTACTGCGACTTCAACGCCTACGAGGGGCTCGACGAGCTGAAGCCGAGGTACGTGAGGGCCCTGCTGGCCGAGGCCGCGCTGACGGCGCCGGAGTGGCACGACGCCGAGATCTCGAGCGTCTTCCTCGGGGGGGGCACGCCGACCACGATCACGTCTGCCGACCTCGCCTCCCTGTTCGGGGCACTGTGCGGCCTGTTCGACGTTGCGTCCGACGTCGAGGTCACGGTCGAGGCGAATCCCGACACCGTCGACCTCGAGTCCCTCGGCGGGCTGCGGGAGGGTGGTTTCACCCGGCTGTCGATGGGCGCACAATCGTTCGATCATCGGGTGCTGCGCTCCCTCGAGCGTCTGCACGCGCCCGGGAGCGTCCGCCGGGCGTTCGCCGCCGCGCGCGCCGCTGGCTACGCCAACGTGAACCTCGACCTGATCTACGGCGCGCACGGCGAGACGCTCGAGTCCTGGGAGCGCACGCTCGCCGAGGCGATCGCGCTCGCGCCCGAGCACATCAGTGCCTACGCGCTCACGGTCGAACCGGCGACGCCGCTTGGCAGGGCCGTGGCTCGAGGTGACGTGCCCGAGCCCGACCCCGACACGCAGGCCGACATGTTCCAGCTCGCCTGCTCCATGCTGCGCGACGCCGGCTACGGACATTACGAGGTCTCGAACTGGGCCAGGCCCGGCTACGAGTGCCGCCACAACCTCGGGTACTGGCGCCGGCAGCCCTACCTGGGGCTCGGCGCCGGGGCGCATTCCTCTCGTCATCGTCGCCGATGGTGGAACGTCCGCCCGCCCGAGGAGTACTTGGCGACGGTCGAGGGTGGTCGGCTTCCGGTCGGCGGCGAGGAACTGCTCGATGAGGGCGATGCCTATCTCGAGGAGGTCTTCCTGCGTCTTCGCATCTTCGAGGGAGTGCCGTCGAGCTGGATCGAGGACGAACGGGCCGACCCGTTCGTCGCGAGCGGCCTGCTGACCGACGACGACGGAACGCTGGTGCCGACCGAATCGGGCATGTTGCTTCTCAACGAGCTGGTGCTCGGTCTCACGGCGGCCGTCTACTAGTCTGGTCGAGACTAGTGTCCTTTGCTCCGGTCGTGAGGGAAGTCGCTGCGCGTTAGAGTCGGAGCCATGCCGTCGGTGCGTTGCCCGAGCTGCGACACCGCCCAGCACGTCGAGGCTGGGTCGCGCGGTTACTCGTGCTCGTCGTGCGGCAAGGAGTGGGCGTTCGCCGTCTGCCGCTCGTGCGGATCGAGGTTCCACGCCAAGCCGGGTGCGACGTCGTGGACCTGCCCTCGTTGCGGGCTGCTGCAGGACGCCTCTGCGGAGCCGGCCCCGGCGCCGGTCGCCAAAGCCCGCACCGTCGCACCGACGCCGATGACGATCACCGACGCCGAGCTCGACAGGCCGCAGGAACCGCCGGTCTCCGCGTTCCCCGCCGGGCTCGGACTGGGCGACGACGGGGAGGGGCCCGAGGACGCCTTCGCGATGCCGGTCCGTGAATCCTCCGGCCGTCCGGTGTGGATCTACGTCGTCGCGGCGGTGCTCGTCGTCGTGGTCGCCCTCGTGTCGTTCAACCTGATCTCCGGTGGCGACGACGGTGAGGCTCCGGCCGGCGGCACGGGCGAGCAGGTGAGCGGGGAGGCCGCGACTGCGACGATGTGCGGTCACGTGCAGCAGGTGCAGGTGTTCCGCGACGACGCCCTCGGAGCGGCCGCCGAGCAGCTCAAGGAAGACATCGCCGCCCTGAAGCAGGCCGGGGAACGACGCACCGCGAAGCAGGTGCGCGCGGTCGTGGGCTCGATCGGCGAGGCTCGGACGGCACTGGCCACCCAGGAAGACACCAGCGACGCGTTCGCTGCCTTGCAGACCGCGATGGCCGGCCTTCCCTGCTGATCCGAGGCTTCCGATGCCTTAGCACTCCCACGCGCAGAGTGCTACGTATGATTGGTCCATGGGCGAACGCGACCGTTCCGAGCTGGGCCCCCGGAAGTCCGCGGTGCTCCGCGCCGTCGTCGCGCAGTACGTGCACTCCGGTGAGCCCGTGAGCAGCGAGTCGATCGCCGAGCAGGCCGGTCTCGGCGTCTCGAGCGCGACGATCCGCAACGAGATGGCCGCGCTCGAAGAGCTGGGCTACCTCACGCATCCCCATACGAGCGCCGGCCGCATCCCAACCGACGTCGGGTACCGGCACTACGTGGACTCGCTGCCGGCAGGAGGGCGGCTCCGCGAGGCGCAACGCCGGCTGATCGTGGGCTACTTCGCCGAGGCGATCGTCGATCTCGAGGAAGTGCTCAAGGGAAGCGTCGAGCTGCTCTCGAGGCTCACGCAGTACGCCGGACTCGCGGTGCCGCCGAGCGCGGTCGAGGAGCCGATCGTGCGGGTCGAGCTGATCGACATGGGTCCGACCATGATGATCCTGGCCGTGGGGCAGCACGGGCGCGTCGACAAGCAGGTGATCGACAAGCCCGACGGCGTCGACGCGGCCTCGTTGCGCGAGGCCGATCGGCGCCTGCAGCGTTTGCGCGGCCACACCTATGTCGACGCGCAGGCACGCTTGCTGCAGCTCGCGGCCGAGAGCAGCGACACGCAAAGAGATCTGATGCTGCACGTCGCCGAGACGCTTCGGGTCGCGACCCAGGGGGAGCGCTCGGCGCACATGGTCTTCGGTGGCGTCTCGAACCTCGCCGGCGAGGCACAGCAGATGCGGCGGGAGACGCTGCGCCGGCTCTTCGAAACGCTCGAGCGTGAGCAGGAGATGCTCGGCGTGCTCGCCGACATCAACTCCTCGCCGGCCGATCTGAACGTGACGATCGGCGCGGAGCATCCCTCGACAGGTGAATGGGAAGCCTCGATCATCACGGCCCCGTTCCGGACCGGCGACACCCAACTCGGCACGGTCGGGGTCGTCGGCCCTACACGCATGGACTACCTGAGCGCGATGGCCTCGGTGCGCGCGGTTGCCAAGCGCTTGTCCGAGCTGTCGACGGAGCTCGATCAGT
>JAOUEK010000341.1 GCA_029858755.1 Thermoleophilia bacterium | reverse complement strand
CCGGGCGCTCCTCCCGACCCCTCTCCGCGGAAGGGGCGCCCGGCTACACTCCTGCCATGGCGGAGATCGGCACGCTACGGGTGAAGACGGGCCTCGCCGAGATGCTCAAGGGCGGGGTGATCATGGACGTCGTCGACGCCCAGCAGGCCCGCATCGCGGAGGATGCGGGAGCGTGCGCGGTGATGGCGCTGGAGCGCGTGCCTGCCGACATCCGGGCCGACGGCGGCGTGGCAAGGATGTCGGATCCGCAGGTGATCCGCGAGATCCAGGCGGCCGTGTCCATCCCCGTGATGGCGAAGTGCCGCATCGGTCACTTCGTCGAGGCGCAGGTGCTGGAGGCGCTCGAGGTCGACTACGTCGACGAGTCCGAGGTGCTGACCCCCGCCGACGTCGAGCACCACGTGGACAAGCACGCGTTCACCGTCCCCTTCGTGTGCGGCTGCACCGATCTCGGTGAGGCTTTGCGACGCATCGGGGAGGGGGCGGCGATGATCCGCACCAAGGGCGAGGCGGGCACGGGGGACATCGTCAACGCGGTCACGCACATGCGCGCCGTGTTCGGCGGCATCCGCCGTCTGCAGTCCCTGCGGGACGACGAGCTGTACGCCGAGGCGAAGGAGCTCCGGGCGCCGGTCGAGCTCGTGCGCTGGGTGGCTGAGCACGGGAGGCTCCCCGTGGTCACCTTCACCGCCGGAGGCATCGCCACACCCGCCGACGCGGCGTTGTGCATGCAGCTCGGCGCCGACGGCGTCTTCGTCGGCTCCGGCATCTTCAAGTCCGGGCGCGACCCCGGGCTCGACCGCGACGGTTGGGCGGAGGACGTCTCGCGTCGCGCCCGCGCGATCGTCGAGGCGACCACGCACTACAACGACCCGGCGATCCTCGCCGACGTGTCCGCCGGCCTCGGCGCGCCGATGGTCGGGATCGCCGCGGCCTCGCTTCCCGAGAACGAGCGTCTCGAAGTCCGCGGCTGGTAGCCGCACACGGCGCGTCGTTGTGGAGCCGCGACGAGGGCCGGCGGTACCGACGCCGGTGTGACCTACGCGCCCGCGTAGGCGATCGCGGCGCCGACGAGTACCGCCACCACGCCGCTCCCGGCGAGCAGGGCGAGCCGGCGCAGAACGTCACGTGGGTTGTGTCGCGGACGCCGCATCGATCTCAGTATCCACGCGGCGTCGGAAGTCCGCCCTCCCTCGAACGAGGGATGACCGGCCACGCCGTCGCGCGTCCCGACAGCTCTACACTTCCGTCATGACGGAGAGCGCTCCGCGGATCGGCGTGCTCGCGCTCCAGGGTGCGGCGCGGGAGCACGCGACCGTCCTGCGTCGACTCGGCGCGGACGTCGTCGACGTGCGACTCCGTGCCGACCTGGAGGGGCTGGACGGTCTCGTGATCCCCGGTGGCGAGTCGACGACGATCATGCGCCTGGCCCGCCTGTACGGCGTTGACGAGGCGATCCGCCGGCTCGGGCGGCCCATCCTCGGCACGTGCGCCGGGATGATCGTGCTCGACCGCGCCCACCTCGGGATCGTCGACCTGCTCGTCGACAGGAACGCCTACGGCCGGCAGGTCGCCAGCTTCGAGGCAGACCTCACGTTGGCCGGCGACGAGATGCCGCTTCGGGGAGTGTTCATCCGCGCGCCACGCGTGGTCGACGTCGGCCCCGGGGTGGAGGTGCTGGCGGAGCTCGACGGCGACCCCGTGCTGCTGCGCGACGGGAGGGTCGTGGTCGCGTCGTTCCACCCCGAGCTGACCGACGACCCCCGGGTGCACGAGCTGTTCCTGGGGCTCGTACGGGAGGAGACCCATGTCGGGGCATAGCAAATGGTCGACGATCAAGCACAAGAAGGGTGCCGCCGACGCGAAGCGCGGGAAGCTGTTCTCGAAGCTCTCGCGCGCGATCATGGTTGCGGCCAAGGAGGGCGGCAGCGACCCGGTCACCAACCTTGCGCTGCAGAACGCGATCGAGAAGGCGCGCTCCTACTCCATGCCCAAGGACAACATCGAGCGGGCAGTGGCCAAGGGGACGGGCGAGAGCGACGACGGCTCGAGCTACGAGGCGGTGGTGTACGAGGGCTACGGCCCGGAGGGGGTCGCCGTGCTCGTCGAGGCGCTCACCGACAACCGGAACCGCACTGCCTCCGAGGTGCGTCACGCATTCGCGAAGAACGGCGGCAACCTCGGTGCCACGGGCGCCGTGGCGTGGCAGTTCGAGCGCCGCGGCGTGGTGCTCGTCGCGACGGGTTCGGCCGACGAGGACGAGCTGCTGCTGGCCGCCGCCGATGCCGGGGCGGACGACGTCGAGCGCGACGGCGACGTCTACCGGGTGACCTGCGCACCCGAGGTGCTCACCTCCGTCCGAGAGTCGATCGAGAGTGGCGCCTTCACCGTCGAGTCGTCCGAGCTCGCGATGGTTCCGAAGACGACGGTCGCCATCGCCGACGAGGCGACAGCGCGTGCTGTCGTGCGGCTCGTCGAAGGGCTCGAGGAGTCCGACGACGTCCAGGACGTCCACGCCAACTTCGACATCCCCGACGACGTGCTCGAGGCCGTCGCGCGCTAACGCCCGTCGCGGGCAGCCCCCGCGCCGCGGGCTCAGTTCTCTGTGGCCCGCGTGATCGTGAGCCCGCCGCGGCGAAGGTGCGCGGTGAGGTACCGAAGCCCTGCCGGGCCGGCGACGATGTGCCGGCGCGCGCCCTTCGGGATCACCGTCGCGCTGCCCGTCCGCAGCTCCCCGTCGGTGTCGTCAACGCTCAAGGTGCCGCCGCCGGCAAGCACCACGAGCAGCACGTCACGCTCGTCGTTCACGTGCTCGGCGACGTGGTCGCCGGCCCGCCACGAGAGGAGCGTGACGTTGAGGTCGTCCGTGGCCGTCCCGTAGAGCGGCCCGCGGCCGTCCCCGGCGAGAAGGTCGACGATCTCCGACACGGCCTCGACCGTAGCACCGGCCGCCACGCCGGGGCCTCGCCGGCCGTCCGGAGCGGTGCGTACCCTCGCCACGTGAGAGTCCTCGGCATCGACCCCGGGACGGCTGCGTGCGGGTACGGGATCGTCCACGAAAGCGACGGGCGCGTCAGGGCGCTCGTTCACGGGTGCTGGCGCACCAGCCCCCGCGAGCGCCCGGAGTTGCGGCTCAGGGTGATCTTCGACGGCGTCACCGAGCTCATTCGGGAGCATGCGCCGGACGCCGTCGCGCTCGAGGAGTCCTTCGTGGGCGCCGACGCCCGCATCGCGCTCTCCGTCGGCCAGGCGCGCGGCGCGGCGCTCGTGGCGGCGGCCGCCGCCGGCGTCGAGTGCGCCGAGTACGCGCCC
>JAOUEK010000340.1 GCA_029858755.1 Thermoleophilia bacterium | reverse complement strand
GCGGCCGTCCATCATGTCGCTCGGCGCTACGGCATCGGCCCCGGCCTCGACGTGCGAGGCGGCGGTGCGCACGAGCAGTTCGACGGTCTCGTCGTTCGCGACCTCGCCGTCGCGCAGCACGCCGCAGTGGCCGTGCGACGTGTACTCGCAGAGGCAGACGTCGGTGAGCAGCGTCAGCCCTGGCGCCTCCGCACGCAGCGCTCGGAGCGCCCGCTGCACGATCCCGTCGGCGTCCCACGCGCCCGAGCCTCCCTCGTCCTTCTCCTCGGGGATGCCGAAGAGCAGCACCGCGCGCACGCCGAGCCGCTGCAGCTCGGCCCCCTCGCGGGCGATCTCGTCCACGGAGCGCTGCGCGATGCCCTGCAGGCCCTCGACGGGCCGTACGACGCCCTCGCCGGAGCAGGCGAAGAGCGGCATCACGACGTCGTCGAGCGAGAGCGACGTCTCGCGCACGAGCGCGCGCAGGACGTCGGTGCGCCGCAGGCGGCGCAGCCGCGTGGCCGGGAAGCTCATCCCGGAAGCATATGGGCGCACGGGGTGCGGCTTCCGGCCTGAGCGGCGCGTGCTGCGGCCGGTGTCAGCCGCAACAGCTCTTCAGCCCCGATCGCTTCCGGGCCCGGCTTGCGGCGGCGTCACCGGAAACGGCAGCCAGCCTTCGCGTGCGAAGGAGCGCAGGTCGCTCGCCATCACGCCGAGCGGGGAGAGGGTGTAGAGCGTGCCACCGGCGACGAGCGTGCGCTCGATCTGGGGCGGTGCGTCCCGAGCAGGCCCGGCGATGCCGGACGGGTGCTCGATGCGGCCGACCTCGGCGATCCCCGCTCTCCGCGCCCGCAGGCCGACCGCGCCGGTGAAGCCGCCGGAGCCGCCCGGCCCGGCCAGCGGCAGCACCGCGAGCTGCTCGCGACCCCACCAGAGGAAGGCGTGGTGGTCCCACTCCACCGCCGAGAACCCGGGCCCGAGCGGCAGCGCGTGCAGCCGCGTCGGCCGCCTCGGGTCGGAGACGTCGAAGACCGAGGCCTGCGCACCGAGGCGCCTGCCCTCCGGAGTCGCGTCCTGACCGACCCCGAGTAGCAGGTCGTCGCCGATCGGATGCAGGTAGGCGGAGTAGCCGAGGAGCTTCAGCTCGCCGGCGACTCGCGGCCGGGCGGGCTCCGAGAGGTCGAGCGTGTACAGCGGATCGACCTGCCGGAAGGTGACGACGTATCCCGCGTCGCCGACGAAGCGGACGGCGAACACGCGCTCTCCCCTGCCGAGCCCGCCGACACGGCCCAGCTGGGCGAGCGAGCCGCCGCGCGTGCGGAGGGTCGTCACGAACGTCTCGGTCTCGCGGCGCGGCCCCGGGTCCCACCAGGTCGGCTGCTCCGTGCTCACGACGCGGAGCACCCCCTCGTGCTCGGAGAGCGACCACTGGTTCAGGAGATAGCCGCCGACCGTGCCGCTGCCGCGGTACACGGCGCGCTCGGGGTCGGAGATGTCGAAGCGGTGGATCGCCGTCGTCGTCTTCGGCGGCTCGATCTCCGGCCCGCCGACCGGCAGCGCCCGCCAGCGCTGTGTCGCGACGTAGAGGTTGCGCTGCGAGGCGTAGACCGTGCTGCCGTCGGTGAGCACGGCGTCGGAGTCGATCGGGGCGAGCCCCTTGCGCAGGTCGATCGTGAGCACCGTCAGCAGGCCGAGCCCCGAGTAGACGGTCGGGCGGCTGACGTCGCTGCACCGTGCGAGCGGCTTGCGTAGGAGCGTCTCGCCCCTCCGCCCGCGCACCGCGAGGGTGGGGAGCCACTGGCCGATCCTCGAGGCGCTGACGACGGCTCGGTTGCGCCGGGCCGCGGCGGCAGCGGCCTCGGCCGTCGGCTGCGACGGCCCTTCGAAGCGCAACGGCTGCGGCATCAGCGACACCGTCACCACCCGGGCGGTGGCGCCCACCAGCCGCGCGCTGACGTAGCTCGCGTCGAGCTTGAGGCTGCGCACGATGCGCAGCGACGACGGCTCCCCGACGGCGACCTCGCTGAGGATCGTCTGCTGGACGACGGGCACGAGGCGGGCGTCGACGGCGAACGGCGGTGGGTCGAGCAGGGGCCGGCCACCGCGCGAGAGCACGAGCAGCCGGCGGCCGCTGAGCAGCAGCTCGTGGCTCCACCCCGGCTCGAGATCGAGCGACCCGGCGAGCCGCGGGCGGGTGCCCCGTAGATCCACGGCGAGGAGCCGGTCGCCGCGCGCGACGAACAGGGTTGAGCCGTTCGACTTCACGAGGTCGGGCTCGTCGACGCCCTGCTCCTGCACGTTCGTCGTCGAGTAGTCGATCCCCGGAACGCCGCCCGTCTCGGGCGTAACCGCCCCGCGGGCTGCCTCGGGCGCGCCGAGCCCGATCCCGACGTCCTTCGCAGTACCGCCGCCGAAGCCGTACGGCCCGACGAGGGGGAGCGCCTTCGCCTTCACGTGCGCGAGCAGCTGCGCGCAGGAGCCGAACGCCTGCAGGCGCGTGCCCTTCGCGGACGGTGCCTCGACGCCGCCGCCGGCGCTCCCGACCGCGACGGCCGCGGTCACGGCAACGACGCTCAGAAAGGCGGCCGCGCTCCTCATGGCTCTCCTCCCGTTATACGCCGCCCGCCGCCCGCACGTCACCCGCCGCGCGCGGGCCTGTCGTGCCGCCCGCGTCCGCGCGCGTCTCGCGGAAGCGTCCGCTGGGGAGTGCCTCGCCGTTCGCGCAACGTACGCGGCGCCGACTCCGCCTACTCGAACACGGCGTCGGCGAAGACACCCGCAGGGAGACGACCTCTCACGATGCTCTCGGCGAGCCGATGCGCGGCGCGCTCGGGGCAGGCGGCGGTTCGTCAGCCGAGGCGGGACGTCCGGGGCGCCGGGCCCGGCGACAGGCCGAGCTGAGCGCGGAGCTCGTCGATCCGGGCGTGGAGCTGGCGGCGGCGCCCCGAGACCTCGCGCTCCTCAGTCAGAGCACGCTGCAACTGGCCGTCATCGTGGCCGACCCCGTTGCCGCGCAGGAAGGCGATCCGCTCGTGCAGCCGGCGGCGAAGCGCCGACACCGACCGCTCCTCGCTCTCCAGGCCCGCCAGCTCCGAAGCGGGACCTAGGGCGACGGCCGTGGCCCTGCCGGCGTCGAGGGCTCGCGCGTATTCGGTAAGCATGAAAGAATTGTCGCGCGAAGAACGTGGGGCAGCGTCCCCCCAAAAGGGGGAACCGTCACCGGCGCCGGTGCAGCGAAACCAGGCGGCGGCCGGCGGGAAACCAGGCGGCGGGCTTTGACCCGACGAAGGTGCCGGTCTTCCGCGTAGGCGTCTCGGGTGCCGGTCAGCCGCCGCC